>JAYZGM010000216.1:0-6469 GCA_036336225.1 Acidobacteriota bacterium
CGAAGCCGACGACGTGCACTCTCTGGACGGCGGTGCTAGCCGTTTGGACGTCAATGTCCCCGACGAGGATCCGGACCCGCTTGGTGCCGGGGGGGCACCGTCACTGTCCTCCGTCGGAGGTTCGGGTTGCCGACACGTCGAACGGATACCCTGGTGGCCCGAAGGTGTAGTAGGCCCCTAGCGAATCGATGGCGTCCATGTCGGGATACAAGACCCCGAAGGCCGGTGCCTCTCGACTTCCGCGGGGTGAGTACCAGACGGCTCCCTCGCTGGTGACCTGGATCTTGGGGGAGTCGGCGTGTCGCTGCGGTTTTGGATAGAACGTAAACGCCTCGTTGCCTGGATCGAAACGCCAGAGCGACGCTCCATATTCACCATCGGTACGTTGTCCCACATCGGCGGCCCAGATGTTGCCCTCGGGATCGGCGGCAACATCATACGGCTCCGCGTTTTGTTGCGGAATGGTCCACTCGGTCATCTTGCCCGTGGTCTGGTCCAACTTGACCAGCTTCCCCGGTCGTTTGCCGGCCGAATAGATACCCCACCAGATGTTGTTGTCCTGGTCCACGTTCAGCCGCCGTGTGTGCGCGGGGTATGTCGGCGCCGTGAACTCCGTCCAGGAGTTGTTCGAGGTATCGAACTTCACGATCTTGCCGCCGCTCCAGAGGGCGATCCAGATGTTGTCGTTTCTGTCGGCGACCACACCGTATGGGATGGCGTGTGGGGTCGGAATTCGAAACACCGAGACCTCTCCGGTCGCGCGGTCCCACTTGCTGAGAGCGCCACCCATGATCCAGCCGATGTAGATGTTGCCCTTCGAGTCCATGGCGAGCGATTGCAGGAACTTTGTCGGGTTGCGAACGACATTGTCCGGATCCATCGGAATCTGATACTCGAATTCTTCCGTCTCGGGGTTGAATCCAAGCAGCCGTTTTTCTTTGTCGCCGGTCCGACCACGGTGCTCCGGCAGCCAGACCATCCCGGTCCGATCGATGAGGATTTCGTGGTTTCCGTTGCGCGGGTCTGGATACAACCACTCCTGCTGGTCACCCGTCCTGGGGTCCAGCTTGACCAGTCGATGCGGAATCCCACGGTCGACGAGCCACACGTTCCCGTCGGCATCGAACCGTGGATCCTGTCCATAGCGGCTGACTCGATCTCTGGCCCACTTCGGATCGTTGTTCCCCTCGTCTGGGCCGTCAGTGGATAGGTAGTACTCGATATACATCGCCTTTCCCAGCGCTGCCTCATCGATGGGGGTGTGCTGCTCGATTTGGACGCGACGGGGTTTGCTGTCTGGGCCAAAGTTCTTCACGACATACGCCAGCAAGTTATCCCGGTCGTCCCGTCCAAAACGGAACGTCGACGCCCGGAAGGAGAGCAGACCTTGCGCGTAGCGGGTGGGATCTTCGTTTCCGAGTGTACTGCCGACCATGTGGTCGATGCGTGACGCCCACTGTCGTTCGGTGCCCGGCCGCGATGGGAAGAAATTCTCGCCATGGCAGACCATACAGACCTGCTCCGCGACTTCCTTCCCGGGACCCGGGGGATAGATCTCGTCGTAGGTTTCGTATGCGAACGGTCCCGATGCGCCGCTCTCCATCGCGGTCCGGCCGGCCGGGATCACGAGCGAGGGCGTGTCGCCTTGGAGCGCGCGCAAGGTGAGGCTCACGTCGGCCGTGTCCCCGGCTTCGACGACGAAGGTTGCGGCGTCCGACTCGAGGTGTTTGGTGCTGGCGCTAATCTCGTAGGTTCCAGGAAACAGGGCCACCGCGCGAAAGCGTCCCTCATGCGTGTAGACCATGTACACGATCCCTTGATCCACATTGCGGATGTAGACCTGTGCCGCCTGAAACGGTTCGGCGGCGGTGACCGTCCCGGATACTGTCGCGGTGCCCGGTACGGCCGCCTGCAGACCCGCGGTTAGAACTATGCTCGCGGAGACGGCAAGCCACCAAGGGCCGCGTCGTGCTGAGACCTGCATTCTTGAACCAATCATGGACCACTCCTTGGACGATATGTCTGGACGTGCGGATGTTCCGTTCTCGAGGTGCGTTGCATAAATTCGCAGACGGGGTGTCCTGACGGCGTTGTTCGGCGGTCACCAATGCCCAATGTCCTCCCCGTTCACGCCTTGCCAAGCATGCGCGCCCGCGACCGATGTAGCGCACCTCGGAGGCAGGACACTCGCGAGAATGCGCTTATTAGGAAGCCAAGGTCAAGTACCCTTCTTCATCGCGACGTCACCTTGGTCATGAGGGCATTCGCGGTAATGGCGTTGTGGGACCCGTGCCACACGGTCTGGCCGTCCAGGATGACGAACGCTTGGGGGGACTCGTGTCGCACGCCCAGTTTCTTCGCGGCGGTGTCAGACAATGCACGCTGCTCGATCACCTTGAGCACGTAGACAGTGCACTCTGGATGCTCGTCCGCGAAGTCGAGCACCTCCTCGATTGCGTATGACGACACCGGACATCGTGTGCTGTGTTTGTAGAGCACGGCGCGTGGGCTATGCAGCGCTTCGTCCAAGACCGTCGCGTTATCGATCTCCCGAAAAGTCGGGGTCGTTTCAAGACGCTGATTCGTTTTGGTCATTCACATATGCCGTAATCCAACAAAGGCACCGGCCGCGATGCCGATCAGGTGTGCGACACACCTCAGGGCCACAAGGAGACGGGCGCCGAAGAAGAGCAGGTCGAGTGGCGCAAGCGGAGACGAGACAGGAGGCATGAGCGTCCAGTCCGCAAGAGTGTATCAAGCCCGATCTGTCCGGACGATGCGGCGCCCGCTTCCTCGCCCGGCTTTTCTCGAGTCGCCGCCCGTCGGTCGCACGAGCCTGGCCAGCTCACGAGTATAAGATCGATCCATGCCAAGAAGCGATGCATCATCGAGAGCGGGTGTCGGGACGATACTGCTCGCGGTTACGGCCACCGTGGCGACCGGACAATCGGTGCCGGTCACTGGCGAGTGGTCCAGTTACGGTGGGACAAATTGGAGCCAGAAGTATTCGCCCCTGGAGCAAATCACGGGCGCAAACTTTGAGGAGTTGTCCATCGCCTGGACCTGGGAATCAGCGGATCTGGGGCTCATCGAGAGCCTCCAGCGTCGCTATCTTCCGCCGCTGGACGCCAATGGCCTCAAGGCCACGCCACTGGTGGTCAATGGTGTCATGTATCTCAGCACGGGGCTCGCCCAGGTCGTGGCCCTCGATCCGGAGACCGGCGAGACACGGTGGGTGTATAACCCGCAGGCCTACACCACGGGTGGCAACGCCAGCATTGTTGGGCCATGGCAGACTCGGGGCGTAGCTTATTGGACCGACGGCGACGACGACGAACGTCTCTTGCTTGGCACCCATGATGGGTTCTTGATCGCGGTCAATGCCGAGAACGGTCGAGCCATCACGCGTTTTGGTATTGATGGGAAGGTCGACCTCCACACGGCGGTGCCCCGGGCCACACGGGGGAACTTACCGCTGTTCAGCAACGAGGGGCACACCATTTCTCCCAATTCTCCGCCGGTGGTGGTTCGGGACACCGTCATCTCCGGCGCCGCGATGTCAGACCGACCAACCCTCAAGGAGTGGCCCCCAGGGTCGGTGCAGGGTTTTGATGTACGGACCGGCGAGCTCAAGTGGATTTTTCACACCATTCCCCAGGCTGGTGAGTTTGGCGAGCACACGTGGGAGAACGACTCCAATCTCTATAGCGGGCATGCCAATGTGTGGTCGACGTTGAGTGGTGACGACGAGCTTGGCTTGGTATATCTCGCGACCACTGCGCCGACGAACGACTACTGGGGCGGGGAGCGGTTGGGCGATAACCTCTTTTCTCAGTCGATCATTGCCGTCGATGTGGAGAGCGGCGAGCGGGTGTGGCATTTTCAGGCAATTCATCACGGGGTGTGGGACTGGGATTTTCCCGCCGCGCCGACCGTGATGGATCTCGTAGTGGATGGTCGCACGGTCAAAGCGTTGGCGCAGGTCAGCAAACAAGGGTTTACGTATGTCTTCGATCGAGCTACCGGTGAACCGGTGTGGCCGATCGAAGAGCGGGTCGTCCCACCGTCTGACGTCCCCGGCGAGGTGCTGTCCCCGACCCAGCCGTTTCCGACTAAGCCGCCGCCGTTTGAGTATCAAGGAGTCACCGAGGACCTCTTGATCGATTTCACGCCGGAGCTTCACGCCGAAGCGGTGGAGATCATGCGGCGGTATCGGTATGGACCGATTTTTACCCCGCAGTCCCTCTACGAAGAGGGGGGCACCCACGGAACGCTCCAGGTGCCGGGGTCGGGTGGTGGGGCGAACTGGAGCGGAGCGGGCGCGGACCCCGACACGGGATTTCTTTATGTACCGTCTCGTATTGGTTTGACGCGGATGATCCTGGTCGAGGGCAAGCCGAGCTATACCAATATTCGATATGTCCCCAACGGCAAGCTGGGGCCCGAGAGCATCCATCCATCCCGACCACCGGCCGTCACCGGCCCGCAAGGACTTCCATTGTTGAAGCCGCCGTATAGTCGACTGACCGCGTATGACATGAATGAGGGGGAGATCGCGTGGCAGAGCCCCACTGGGCTGGGCGCCGATCGGATCCGAGAGCACCGGGCGTTGGCGGGACTGGATCTGCCGCCACTTGGTGGACAGATGACGACGAGTGGTCCGCTGGTGACCAAAACCCTTGTCATGCTTGGCCTAGGCCCCGCCGGCTCCGAAGACAGTTCGTGGCTGACCGCCTATGACAAGGCTACCGGAGACATCCTGGGGCAGGTACCGCTTCCGAGCCGTCCTCTTGGTACGCCGATGACCTATCTCGTCGGCGGACGACAATACATCGCCCTGACGCTTCAGGGCGCGCGGCTGGTCGCACTGGCGTTGCCCTGATTCGTCCCGGCTGGTAGTCCCCCGTAACACGGATACAGGGGACTAGGGTCGACGTAAGAGCATTTCGTGGCTCTGACTCTGCAAAAGCACGAGCTCCACCACTTCGAGACGAGGGAACAGCTTCAGGACTTCCCGGCCGGCACGAGCCGACCGGTGTGTCCGCGTGCCTGGATAGGTACGGCATCTGATGAGATCTTCATCTTCGACCCCGAACTGCGTGTAGTGGTCGACCGCGTGCTCGATGGTGCTGAAGCGCCCGTGGAGCACGCCCCCGGCTCGGAGGACCCCGCTGAGACTTCCGGCGAGCTGTGTCGCGAGCTCGGGGTTGAGATAATCAAATAAATCCCAACACAAGACCCCGTCCACTGAGCGCGGGGCGTAGTTTTGTCGCGTCGTGAGAGGGGGGAGTGGGCTTCCTGGTTCTCGGTTTGGGTCGCTGGCACGGGCTTCCACGGTGGCAAAGAGGTCTTCGACTTGTACCTTGCAGGCGCAACGCTCACGGAAGAACTCGACAGTGGTACCCACGGCCGGGCCCAGGTCGAGCACGACGGGACCGGCGCGGTTGACCAGAGAGGCCACGAATGCCGGGAAGACCTTCGAACGGATCGTCGTCGCGGTGGAAAGGGCAGGGGTGGCCAACGTCGGGTTGGACCATGTGAACAGGCTCATAGCACAAGGGGTTATCGGCGCTGGGTTGGCGACGGATTGCCGCCGCGTGTCTTCTGGGATGCGGGCTCGGCTGGTGGTGGCGTCTGCATATCGACACTGCCTCGGAAGTGGGCGCCCTCGGCGATCGTCACTCGCGGAGCGGAAATGTCACCGTCGACCGACCCGTTCTCCCGGATCTCGATCTTGTCGGTCGCCGTGATGTTACCGTGGGCATGTCCGACGACCACGACCGATTTTGCCGACATGTTTGCCTTGATTTTGGCACTGGGGCCGATGGTCAGCAGATGATTCTGGAGCGTGATGGTCCCTTCGACCTGGCCGTCGATCACGAGGTCTTCGCTACCGGTGAGCTCGCCTTTCATCACCACGGACTGACCGATATTGACAGTGGCGCCGTGAATCGCTGGGGTAGGCCGGTCGTTCGGCTCCGGCGTACCGCGTGGTGTGGGCGACCCAGACCCCGTGTGGCCGTTTGGGAGGCCGTGTTCCTGTCGCTTCCACATGACTCAGATCCCCGTGTGTGCGGGAGCCGCCGAGGTGCTCGCCTGTATTGGGCAGCCCGGTAACACCCGCGACTGATGATGCAAGCGCGAGCAGGGAACGTGCCAGCGCCCACGGGGGTTAGTCCTGGCCAGTGACGCACAAGGAAACCCCGGTCGTGCCGAAGACACACCAATCTGTGGTCGACCGGACACGCTGTTACGGGAGAAAATCGGTTCCGGGTGCGGTTCCGTCGATAAACGCCTCTTGGATCGTATTGCCGCTCCAGGGGGCTGCCACTTCGCCGGTCATCGGGTCTACTGAGGCGAACACGATATTCTCCGGCGGATCGAAGCCGGGTGATTCTTCCCGGTCACCGATGTGCGCACGCATGAATTCGATCCAGATCGGGAGTGCTACACGCGAGCCTTGCTCATC
>JAYZGM010000217.1:0-6846 GCA_036336225.1 Acidobacteriota bacterium
CTGCGTCGGACTTCGAGGATAAGCCGTTTCTGACGCTTGCAGAAGCGTCTGTCGAGCTTCCATGGTCTGTCGTCGTCGGGGCCAGAGAACTGGGGCATGTCGAGCTTGTCGAGCCGGCCGTGGTGGTGCACCAAGTTCCTGACGGGACATCGAATTTGCCTCGGTTTGCCGGTACACCGATGTCGGACGAGGTGGCGCCGCCGAACGAAGATGGGGGCGTCTTCTGGCAGGTGTCCGCGTTGTCTGTTGAGCGGGCGACTCTCGCCTGGAGAGATGAGGCACGCGACATTGATCTTCGCGTGGGCCCGGCCGGGCTTCACCTGAACCGAACTTCCACCGGAGGGCAGTCTGTCGTCGGTCGTCTCACACTGGCGGAACCGCTTCGCCTTGCCACCGGTCGACGTGAAACGGCCATCTCATTATTCGATACGCCGCTGACCGTTTCGCCCACGGGCGTGACGCTTGGCGGGTTGGTCGCGACCGGGCCAGAGGGACGCGTGGAAGCTGGCGGAGATGTCATGTTGGGCACGGTGCCGCCACGTATTGAACTGGACTACGGTCTGGACCTGTCGCTCGAGCGGCTCGTGGGGTGGTTTGACCAGCCATTCGGTATCACCGGCGACATGCACATCGCGGGGAGTATCGACGGTGCATGGTCGAATCCTTCCGTATCGGTCCTTCTCTCGAGTCCACGGTTGCGCTGGAACGAGGTGGAACTCGTGGAGGTGAGCGCCGGGGCGCGGTTCGATGGAGAAGAATTCACGCTGCAAGAGTTCAGCGCCCAGGTCGGGGGTGGGGGCGTCGAGCTCACCGGTGCGGTGTCGTTTGCGGACAGCGAGACAAGCGGAGATGCTCGGTTGAGCTGGACGGATGTACGGATGGACGAGTTTCCTGCCTCGATGTGGCCGGACCGTGTGCATCGAGTCAGCACGGCTGTCAGCGGAACGGCCGAGGCGTCTTGGTCTGGACATGAGCCTGCTGATCTGACGGCTGCTCTTCAGGTTGCCCATGAGAGCTTTACCAGCCAGGGGCTCCCTATCCAGGGCGGGTGGAGTGTCAATGCTGCGGACGGTACGTGGCGTCTGACGCTCGACACGTTGTCGGCTGGACCAGTCCTCGTAACAAGTACGGTGGTTGCATCGCTTCCTGCTTCTTGGTCCGAATGGCGGGAGACAGATATTGCCGGCGACCTGATAGTGGAGGTGCATGATCTCGGTCGCCTGGCCGATGAGTTGGTACATCTTGGTTTCACCGACGCAATGGCCGCGGCGGCGCCGAGCGGCACGGCATCGATCCACCTCGGCTTGTCCGATTCCCTGGGAATGCTCGCCTGGCGCGCAGAGTTGTCCGCCGCCGGCCGTGTGCTCGGTCTGTCCGATGAAATGGCTCTTCAGGCCGTGGTGTCCCGCCGGCGCGGTGTGTGGCGGCTATCCGACATGGATATACGCCTTGCAGGCAGTCATTTATATGTCGTGGCCTCGGGCGGTGCGGCGAGTGGTGAGCTGGCGGGTGAGCTGACGTGGACGATCCCAGACGTTGGCCGTTTTGTTCCGGTGCTTCCGCTCGAGTGGAAGCCGGAGGGCGCTTTCTCGATTAATGCGCATCTGAGTGGACCATGGGGAGACCCCTCCGTGGTCGCACGCGTCATGGGGAGTGACGTCCGGGTGGTCGGGCAGACGGCTGAGCGGTTGGAGGGGCTGGTGACGTTCGACCGGCAACAGGTACAGGTCGAGACCTTACAGATGCATCAGGCGGACGGACTACTCAGTTTGGCTGCCGGTGTGAGCTCCGAGACCGGTATCTATACGGCGTCGGTGAGTGGGCAGAATGTACGACTGACGTCATGGGATGTTGGCGAGCAGCAGGTGGTCCCGTTCTCGGGATGGTTCGACTTTGAGTTGAATGGCTAGGGGCATGTTGCTGACCCTCGTGGTTCTGGCCAAATAGTCATCCGCGATCTCGAGTATGCGGGCGCTGTTGTAGACCAGATGGACCACGAGTTCGCACTTGAACCGGATGTCTGGCGATTGCACAGCGCGGTGCCATCGCTTGGCGCATTCAGTGACCTACGCGTTGATCCGGATTCGTGGGATTACCGGCTGCACGCGAGCCTGGAGGACGCCGATCTTGGTCGTGTTGCGCAGTTCTGGACCTCTTCGGCTTGCGAGGTAGCGGGAGCGGTGACGTTACGGGTCGAGGCGGCCGGCGCTGTCATGGCGCCGGCCCTGTCGGACATCAGCGTCGACTTGGATAGGCTGGATGCCCGGGTGCAAGAGATTCCTGTGGTTCTCGGGGCTCCTGTCCGGGTCCGGTCGTCGGTCGACGGCGTAGCACTCGATGGGGATTTTCAACTTAAGGTGGGGGGCGGGCGTGTGGTCGCGCGGGGGGGCATGCGGGCCGATGGGGCGGACGTACTGACTGTCCGTGTACTCGGCGATCTCAGAGATCTTCACGTCCCGATGGCCGTATACGGAGGACCAGGAGCGGCTGCGACGGAAGGTAGCCCCGTGGAATTGTCAGGCCCCTTTCGGCTAGAGGCCGAGGTGGGAGGAACTGTCGCTCGACCGGTACTCACGGGCAATTTCTCTCTCGACGATGCGGTCGTCGGAACAGGGAAGACGGCACCGCTCACTGACCTGAGCGTCCGGGCCAGATACGACGAGACCGGGTTGTCGCTGGGTGAAGTCAGAGGACGTTGGGACAACGCCACCATGACGGCGCTCGGTTTTGTGCCCGTCAGGCTGTTGGCTCCCTATCTAGGATCAGGAATCGAATCTCGCGCTGAGACGATGAACGTGGCCCGACTGCACGTGAGGCTCGATGACGTTCGCCCCGAGGTGTTGTCTGGGGTGGTGGATCCGGTGGCGTTGGAAGAGGTGGCTGGAGCACTCGGGGTGGTACTGGACCTCGAAGCCGACGCACTCGATCTCGCTAGCGTGCGGGCTACTGGAACCTTGCGGGATCTCGACCTACGTGTGGCCGGGCTTCCGATCACCCAGCGGGGCCAAACCAGGGTGCGATTCGAGAATGGCCGACTTGCGGTGGAGCGTTTTGCATGGCGGTTTGGTGAGGCCGAGACCGTCCTGACGCTAGGGGGAGAGGTTGAGATGCTTCCCGAACCGACGGCAAGTCTGGCGCTCACGGGTACCGCCGATTTGAGCGTACTCAACGCGTTTTCCCCAGGCGCTGCGCTGGGCGGGACCGCTTCCCTGGCTGTAAACCTTGGCGGGACGATCGCGCAGCCCTCTATCACCGGTGCGATGAAGATCATGGATGGGGAGGTACGTGTTGCCGAACCACGCTTCTGGTTTGCTGATCTGAATGGTGGCTTGGTGTTTCAGGGTGCTTCCATGCATTCGGTCGAGTTGGGCGGTACGGCGAATGGTGGTGCCGTACAACTCGACGTTGATCTGGAGTTTCTCGGGTTGCGTCCGCAGGGGACACTCGGCGTACAGGGGCAGGAGATTCCGGTCGTGTTACCTCCCGGGATTCGCGCCGAACTCGGCACCAGTCTCGTGCTTACGTTGGGGGAGGTCGACACGGAACTCGGGGGCACCGTGACGATTCACCGAGGGGACTACCGCGAGCCGGTCAATACCGCGGGCGGGTTGCGTGCACTGATGACGTCATCGTCTGATCTTGAACTTCTCGATATGAACCCCTCCGCTCTGGATCGCCTGCGTTTGAACGTGCGGGTACGGACCGGGGAAGAGATTGTCGTCAATAACAACTACGGCGTCGGCACACTTGGTGGCGATGTACGAGTCGTGGGCACGTGGGGCGAGCCGGGTGTTGTGGGGCGTGCGACGGTCGGAGATGGCAGTCAGCTCTTTCTTGGAGGTAATCGATTCGAAATTGAGACAGGGACGATCGATTTTGCAGATCCAGACGGGGTGACACCGGAACTCGATGTGGCCGCCAGTACGCGGGTTGGCGGAAATCTGATCAGCCTGACACTGGAAGGGACGGCTGACACACTTACGTCCACGCTTGAGGCTGAGCCCCCCCTGCCGGAGAGCGACATCGTATCGCTCTTGCTCACCGGGCGTAGGTTGGACGAGGTAGAGAGTGCACCGGGTGTGGCGGCCAGGGACCAGGCGCTTGGGCTTGTTTCGGGTGAGGTCTTGGGGGTGGTGGGGCGGTCTGTTGGTTTGGATACGGTGCGCCTTGACCGAAGAAGCGCAACCGAAGCCAGTGTTCGTTTTGACGATAGCCTGGTGGCCGGTGAGGCCAACCCGGGAACCCGGTTGACGGTTGGTAAGAATGTGAGCCGGCAGGTGGAACTGGTCGCGTCGCAAAACCTGCGGGAGAGTGGGCGGGTGACCTGGATCGTCAACTTCCTGCCACGCCGGAATGTCGAGCTACGGCTCGTGGTGGATGATGAGACTGATCGCTCGTATGAGTTCCGTCACGCGGTTCGGTTCGGGGCAACTGGGCCACGCCGGGTCACGTCAGCCCCGTCTTCGGTCCCACGGGTGACCGCAGTACATGTGACTGGGGATGGGCCCCTCTCAGAATCAGAGTTGCGCGGATTCGTCCGGTTGCAGGCTGGTGACCGATTCGATTTCGTACGTTGGCAAGAAAGCCGTGACCGTATTGAAGAGGCGTTGTGGCAGTTAGGGTTCCTGGAGGCGAGCGTACGGGCGCGTCGCTCGAGCCAGGTTGCTGAGGGCGTTGAACGTGTGGCACTGCAGTTCGACGTGAGTGTGGGCCCGAGGACAATTCTCGACGTGCAGGGGTATCAACCGCCCAGGCGTGTGCGGCGTGCGATGGAAGCAGCGTGGCGGAGAGCGGTCGGAGATGTGTTTCTGTTTGAAGAACTCACTGATCTTATACGACGTCATCTTGTCGAAGAGGGGTTCCTCCGGCCGGTAGTGACGGTTGATGTGGTTGTCGTTCCTGATGAAGTGATGTTTGAGGGTGAACGGTCTTCTGAAAAGCGGATCATCGTGCGTATCGAGCCGGGTCCTCGCTTTCGCGAGCGCGCGATTCAGTTTGCTGGAGGGCAGCGTCTGGAGCCAACGCAGCTCTCGAGGCTTCTGACCGTCGACCGGGCGAACGATGCCTGGGTGGGTGGAGACGCGTTGACGCGCGCGGTGTTAGCGATGGCCCAGGGTGACGGTTTACTCACGGCGGCGGTACGGGTGGCGCCGCCGGTGTTCAATGATGACGCCGCGACACTCACCGTGGAACTCGAGGAGGGTGCGGTTTTTCGGGTCGATGAGGTGGTTGTTGATGGGGCCGAGCGTTGGTCGGCTGAACAGGTTCTCGCCGCGGCCGGCGTCATGCCCGGCGAGATCTTCCGTCCTGGACTGAGCGAAGAGATCCGAACCGGTATTCTTCTCGCCTATCGGCGAGCAGGGTTCACGATGGCGCGGGTCGGGGTTCGTTCGATCGTCGATCGATCACGCGCGATGGTGAAGATCCGGGTTGAGGTCGCGGAAGGGCGGCGGCAGTTACTCACGGCGGTGGAGGTCGAGGGGGCCGTGGTGACAGATCCTCGGATTGTCGATCGAGCCCTTAGATTGACGCGGGGGAGCCCTGTTGATCCGGTAACGTGGGGCGAAGCCCGCAAGCGTCTCTACGAGTCCGGTGTTTTTCGCAGTGTCGATATCACTGCGGTCCCCGAACCGGTGACGTCTGTGGAACCCTCCGGCGATGATCAGCCAGTCACGGCCAAGGTGCTGCTCGAAGAGTGGCCGCTGTATCGCTTGCGTTACGGGTTGCAGCTTATTGATGAGCGCGCCCCGATGGGCGGCGCTGATACCCGCGGCGCGGTTGGTGCGGTAGCCGATCTGACACGGCAAAATTTGTTCGGACGGGCCGTACGGCTGGGAACGGCCGTTCGCTATGATGCCATTCAGCGGGTCGGCCGAGGATTCATGGTGTTTCCGTCCTTCTTGGGGCACCCCGTACGGTCGCAAGTGTTCGTGTCACGGTTGAGGGAAGTGTTCGGTTCCGAGGGTGCCCGTGCGGTCAGCGATCGAGTGGGGCTGACCCTGGAGCAACGAATTGAGCCCCGTGAGGGGCTGACGGTGTCCTACAGTTACAGTTGGGATCGTGATCGTACGTTGGAGCAACGACTCGATCTACATGATCCGCGAGCGCGTGGCGGGTCGGTGGACATTGCGCGAGTGAATGGGAGTGTCATCGTCGAAGACAGGGACGACATTTTCGATACGACGAAGGGGGCATTCCACTCGTCCACGCTAGAGTGGGGCGTCCAGGTGCTGGGCTCTGACCGGCGAATGTTCAAGTACGTCGGGCAGCAGAACTATTTTCGTCCACTGGGCGATGGTGTTGTGCTTGCCTCGGCGGTTCGGTTGGGAGTGGGTACCGGTTTCGGGCCGAAGCTGCTTCGGTCGGAGCGTTTCTATGCGGGCGGGGGGACCACGGTTCGTGGCTATCCGCAGGACGCGTTGGGGCCCGTCGATACGTTGGGACATGCGTCGGGTGGGGACGCGTTGCTCGTGTTGAATCAGGAGGTTCGTTTTCCGGTGTGGGGTAGGGTAGGTGGCGTGGGCTTCCTCGATGCCGGAAATGTCTTTCCGGCGGTTGATGCTGTCTCGTTGGCCGGGTTGCAGGTGGGCACCGGATTGGGTTTGCGGGTAGGAACGCCGGTTGGACTGTTTCGCATCGACTATGGCATTCCGTTGTCAGAGAGCACCATCGATGCGAAGGGGCGCTGGTTTGCCTCGATAGGGCAGGCATTTTGATGCGTTGTGTGAGGAGTGTGCCGTGCGGAACTATGCGGTTCTGTCTCGTTATCTGACGGTGTTGTTGTTGGCCGTCGTTGCAACTGGGTGTGCGACCAGTGGGCGCGGTCCCATCACAACCGACGACGCG
>JAYZGM010000218.1:0-17397 GCA_036336225.1 Acidobacteriota bacterium
AATGCCGTGTGCGGTGGTTGAAAACTGACTCACGAAAACAAACAGGCTCCCAGTATGTGGGGTCACAAAGTTCAGCAGTGGGTCCAGCAGAATGCCGCTATCGTCGTCGTCGGCCCACGCCGCGTCAGATTCCCTGGTCACGTCTGTGTTTACCGAGTCTGCTCCCATCCGGAACAACATCGCGGCCGCGACCGGATCAAAATTCGACTGGAAACGGACCCGCACCGTCGTACCCATCGGGATCAATCCCAGGTCGTGAATCTCCGTGCTGTTGCCGGTCAGGCAATGTGTTCCACCCAGTGGCGTGGTCACCACGCCCTGCATACTCATCTTCTGAGCGAGCAGTGTTGCCTTGTGTGCGGTATCGGCGGCGCTTTGGGCGTCCGCTTGGCCCATGCCGACCTGCATGCATCCCATCATCGTTACCGCAGCCATCATCCGACGCATATCGTCCTCCTTTCACCATGCCCGGCTCTAGAGAGGGGGCCTTCCGTGACGTGACACGCTCAGCGAGGCGGTCACGTTGCCGACCAGCCAGTCCTGGTTAGGCCTCTTCCGGAGAACCTGATGACGTGCTGGCGAGACACCCAGCCTACCATCGGTGGGACTGTCTCCTTCGGTCATAGTGCACAAAAGTGCACGGTAATCGGGTTTTTTGGGTCACAACGTCACTGTGACCGCTCTAAAGAGTCCCTCGAAACAACCGAAGGGGATTGCTAGACGAATGAGGGTTGGTGCCACTGTTCAACCCACGGGGGCGTTTGGGAGCCCCTTTTCGAATCGGGCGACGGTGTGGGTCGTGAGGTGAGCTGGTAGCGCGTGCGGAGCAGTTCAAGCATGCCCAGCACCTGATCTCGATAGGGCTTGGGGGCATACTTGCCCGCGTAGAGCCGTTCGACACGGGGTGCCAGCTCGGGGAAGTCTCGGCTCAAAAAGCGAAGAAAGTGCTCGCGGGTTCCGCCCTCGAGGTGCATCACGATCGCGCCGCAGAACTGCGCCCCGTGGTCGGCGATGGCGGCGACCGTGCGTTCGAGTTTCGCCGGTTGCGACGTCAACCCTGGGACAACCGGGGCTACGAGAACCCCCGCCTGGACACCAGCGTCGACGAGCGTACGCACGGCGCGAAGACGCTGCAGGGGGTGGGCCGTCCCCGGCTCGAGGGCTCGCCATGCGTCTTCATCAACCGTCGGGACACTCATGTTGACAGTGCAGCTGGTGCGCTGGGAGAGCTCCACCAGCAGGTCGAGATCTCGCACGATCATCGGTCCTTTTGTGATCAATCCGACCGGCGTGGGAGACGCCACCAACACCTCCAGTGCACGGCGCGTGAGTTGATAGTGGCCTTCGATCGGCTGATACGGGTCGGTGGCCGTGCCGAACCCGATTGGGTCCTGTCCCCCACCTCGTCGAGTCAGCTCCCGGCGTAGCACATCGGCGAAGTTGACCTTCACCAGGATCACGCTCGAGAACTCGTCTCCGCTGTTGAGCTCGAGGTGTTGTTGATAGCGCCGGGCGAAGCAGTAGTGACACCCATGCGTACAGCCTCGATAGGGGTTCAGCGTCCAGCCAAACGGCATCCCCTCGACCCGGTTTAAGGCCGACCGACATGTCACTTCCTGATAACGGACGTGGTCGGCTCGTGCGGCGACGGTGGGAACGACCGTGCCGTTGATACCGACGTCCCGTCGATCGCGGATCAGCTCGGCCAGTTGTCGCGTGGTGGGTGGCCGGTCCGCGATGTCAAAAAGTGCCGTGCATTGAATATTCGTATTTTGTTCGCCCATTGATGATGATACTGGCTCACCTCTGGCAGAGCTGTCAAGCAATGGGATGCCAGAGGGTATTCACACCATTCGGCGCCAATAGTTGAGCAGGTCTGCCAAGGTCTGGTCGAGCCCGAGCTTCGGTGCCCACCCGGTTTCCTTTGTGATTCTTGTTCGGTCACCCAACAGGAGCGGGTTGTCGCTTGGGCGCGAACGCTGCGGGTCCGGACGCACGGCCACGTCAACGGCCGTCATCGACAGCAAGCCACTCAGGACATCGTCGATCCGATAGGCGGTGCCGGTACAGACGTTGTACGGACGACCGGGTTGACCACACGCCATCAATGTCAGATAGGCACGCACGGTATCCCGAACGTCGGTCAGATCACGACGGGCGTCGAGGTTGCCGACAGAGAGCACGGGACTCGCTCGTCCGCGCTCAATGTTTGCGATCTGTTGCGCGAAGCTGGCGGCGGCATACGAGGGGGTCTGCCCCGGCCCGACGTGTGTGAACGAGCGTGTCAGAATGACGTCCATTCCGTCCTGTTCGACGGCAGCCTGACCGAGCAGCTCTTGTGCGAGCTTGCTCAACCCATAGGGACTCACCGGTCCGAGCGGATCTGTTTCTGTGATAGCCGTCGTGGAGGGACCGTACACCAGCGCCGATCCCGGGATGAGGACACGGGTCGTCGTGTCCAATGTGTGTAGGGCTTTGAGTAGGTGCTCGGTGCCGAGGACGTTACTGCGTAACGTCTCATAGCCGTTTGCCCACGAATCGCCCACGTTGGCGACGCCAGCGCAGTGATAGACCTGGGTCGGCTGGCAGCTGGCTACCGCATCGCTGACGGCGGTCGGGTCGAGCAGATTCACCTCCTGCCACGTGACAGCCCGGTCGCGGTGTGGTCTTGGCGGATGATAAGGGTGCGCCTTGGTGGACCGTGGCCGGCGCCAGGCAACCAGACGGGTCTCTCCGGCCTCTTGCGTCAACTGAGAAATGAGATGGCCGCCGACGAAGCCGGCAGCCCCGGTCACCAGGATCGTGTTTCTCACGGGCGCTGTGTCAACAAGGGCTTCTTTGTGGCGTGCGCCGGGCACACCTCTCACCTCGTCCTGCGAGCGTCGACTGAGGTGTTGCTCCGCTGGCCGTATTGTGCGTCGTAGTAGGCACGGTAGGCGGGGTCGGACTCTTTTATCGGTCGCCACCACCACTCGTTGTTGCGATACCACTCGACCGTCGCTCGCAGCCCTTCACCGAACGAATGCTGGGGGGTCCATCCCAGCGCTCGGAGCTTGCTCGTATCGAGGGAGTAGCGTCGGTCGTGGCCGACCCGATCGGTGACGGGCTGGATAAGCGACGCCGGACGGCCCAGAAGCTGTAGGATTCTGGTAGTGAGCTCCACGTTCGGAACCTCGTTGCCCCCACCGATGTTGTAGACCCCGCCGTTCACGCCCTCGTCGATCAGCAGATCTAACGCTCGACAATGGTCCTCCACGTGGAGCCAATCACGAACATGCCGACCGTCGCCATATAGCGGGAGTGGTCGTTCATCGATCGCATTGGTTACGAACAGCGGTATGACCTTCTCCGGGAACTGACGTGGGCCGTAGTTGTTCGAAGCGCGCGTGATGATCACGGGAATCTTGTGGGTCGCCCAATAGCTGTAGGCCAGCCGGTCAGCGCCGGCTTTGCTTGCGGAGTAGGGGTTACGGGGTTTGATCTCGTCGGTTTCGACACTCGAGCCCGTGTCGATGCTGCCATAGACCTCATCGGTCGAGATCTGGACAAACCGTCTGAGCCGCGACGCTCCGCGCGCCGCATCCAGGAGGACGAAAGTGCCAAAAACATCGGTCGTGATGAACTCTCCGGCAGACTGCAGCGAGCGATCGACGTGGGTCTCCGCAGCAAAATGGACCACCACCTCCGCGTGCTGCATCAACGGGCCGACGACGGCCAAGTCGGCGATGTCGCCCTTGACAAACGTGTGCCGGGGATGCTCGATGACGTCGCGCAGATTCTCCATCCGACCGGCGTAGGTGAGTTTGTCAAGGGTGGTCACGTGCCAGTCGGGGTGTGTCGCCAGGGCATGCGTGACAAAGTTGCTCCCGATAAACCCGGCCCCACCGGTCACCAGTATCCGGACCATCTGTGCCGTCGTCTCCATCTAGTGTCCTACCACAGCAGTTCGTTGGAATACGTCGTGACGCGGGGCCCGATCTGGCCGGCGCGGCGAGGGAGCCTGCTGGAAGTGTTCGACCGAGGGGGCATGCGGCCACTCGGGATGCCCCACCGTGGGACCATTGCGCGAATCACTGCTACAGGGTACCCACCGGCGTGGTATCGCCCCCGGCGTAGAAGGGCCGTGCCCCGTGGCATTTCCCGGTCGATTCCTCGGCCGGACGCCTCTGAGTGTCGTTCAGTATTGCCCCGAACCGGTGCCGACGCCAAACGCGCCGAGCATGTTTGAGAACGTGCTGAGCCCGGCCAATGTAAAAGAGATATTGAAGCGGCGATCCTGTGGGGCGCGTACGAGAAACCCGAGTCCCTCTAGATTGTATTCCTGATACTCAACGCTAAACCCGCAGCACTGGGCGTTGTAATACGCCAGGATGCGCTGCTGGAGCAATCGACCCAGCTGTACGTCGTAGTTGAATTCGTACACACCGCCGACCTTGTTGCCCGGAGTCCGAAGATTGGTGAACGAGTTCAACGTGTGGTCGAGAAAGAACGGGTCGTCATGCCCTGGCAGTCCCTCGATGAAACGACGTTGGCTCCAACCCGCTCGCTGATTGAGCCACCCCCCCACCTCGACCGTGGCGTCGGCCCCGATCGTTCGCAGGGCCAGAAAATCGGTGTCGTATTCGGCCCGGAGGGTCCCGGCGAGCTCACTCGTGAGCTGTGTGCGGGCCGAGATAGCCATCGGAGAGAAGTTACTCGCGGCGTCAAACCGGAAACTGGAGAGGAACTGATTGTCGTATTGGGCCGCGTTCGAATCGGTGTAGTAGCTCTGTTCGACCGAGACGGTGAGAATCTCCTGGGCCGTCGGAGGCCCCCCGCCTTCGGCGCGCCGTGCATACAGCCGGTTGTTGAGCCCGTAGCGAAATTGGGTGACATTGCCAACAATCGAGTCGGTGTAGTCGATCTGCACGATCTCATCGAAATTCTCGACCGCCGTGGTTCGACGGATGCTTACCCAGGGTTCGATGACGTGCTTCATACGCTCCGAGTAGGTGGTGTTTGGGGTGTCCCAAACCTTCACAAATACCGGGCCGGTGATCTCGGTCTCGAAATCCATCATCGAGCGCGAGACGGGGCGAGAGATTTGCTCAAAGGTCACCGGGTCGAGGCTCTCGGCCCAACGCGTGTGACGAAACCCGACCGTGGAGTTAAACGTCAGGAACGGCCACCGTGTGAGCGGAATCCGGATCAACGGGTTGACGTCCAGTCGTGTCAATCCCGAATCGAAGGTCATGTCGCCAAACGTCGACGACTGCAGGAGATTGCCGTATTCGCTGGACAACCCGTAGTAGATGGGGGAGCCAAACAGCTGTTGCTCTGATTGGGTGAAGGACAGGCGTGGGCTGGCCCCATACAGACTGGAGTCCGACTGACCAAAAAAGGTCTCTGCGACGTCGGCGGTTCCGGAGAGCGTATACGCATTCCACGAGCCGGTGACATTCCCGCCGTAGCTTCTGGAGCTGTTCGTGGCGCGGAAGATGTCGGTCGTGAACGTCTGTTGCACACTGACGTCCGAGAAGTAGTCGATCTGGCCCCGCGCGTTGATCGAGTCCGAGATGCTGTGTTGCACGTTGCCCCGGAGTTGGTAGCTGCGGCGTGCTGGTAGCGTCGTTTCCAGACCGGTAAAGGGGTCGATGAGAGCCGATTCCGTCTCATCGAGGAAGTAGGTTTCAACGTTTCCGCGTGAGGCGGACCCGGCGATGTATCGATACTCCGCACCGAGTCCTTTTCCGGTCGAGGTGAACCAGTCGTGAAAGACCGTGGCGTCGTGGCTCCGGTTTATGGCCCAGAAGAAGGCGTTGCTCAGCGATTGTCCCCTGATTGTCGACGTCCCATAGGTTGGCATGAGAATGCCGGTCGCTCGGTCGTCCGCTTGGATCGGGTAATACAGAACCGGCAGATAGAAAAGCGGGACGCCTTTCACGGACAACAACGAGTTACGCATAACCGCGTATTCGTCGAGATTGATGGTGACCGAGCTCGCTGAGACCTCCCACCGGGGTGTGGGCTGGACACACGACGTGAAGCCACCCTCGGTGAGTCGATACGTCCGTGGACCGGTCTTCTCAATGACCTCACCCCAAAAGCGCATCTCCGGCTCCTGAGTGCCGAACATACTCGGTTCGACATCTTCGACCAACTGGGTTGAGCCCGATGCGTTGTAAAACGCTCCGGTAACCGCCTCGATATCAAATTCGACGCGCTCGGCGGCAACCCGCCCGCCCTCCTCTGAGAACACCACGTTGCCGGTTGCCTCGAGTCTCGATTCGTCGATGAAGATGTCGACTTGGTCAGCGTGAAAACGCCACGTGCCACCGTCGATCTCGACTTGGCCCGTTAGACGTAAGTGGTTTTCGGAGAGACGCTCGGTTCTGAACTGGCGGGAGGTCGAGATGCCGGGGAGATCCTGTGCGTCCATCGGGTCGGCGCACAGCACCCAGACGAGCAAACTGAAGAGGATCAGGCGTTTCATCCGACCGAGACCGCAGACGCACCTCGAAGAATACCATGCGGATACTTGGGCACGACGGTCCGACAGTCCACTAGGACCCCAGTGTGAGCGTCTCCCGGAGTTCTCCGACCAGAAACACAGACCCGGTCACGCATACGAGCGTCGCGTGTCGCCAGGCAGCTTCGAGCGCGTCCTGCGGTCGTTCAACCCCGATAACAGGGACTGACGGGACCCGTTCGCGCACGCGCGCGGCGAGAGTTTCCGGCGGTAGTGCTCGCCGGCTGCCAGGTGCGGTGCACACCAGACAGGTCGCCGCGGTGGCGAGGGCGTCCGCAATACCCTCCACGTCCTTGTCATTCATGACTGCGCACACGATCGGCAGACGATTCGGGAACGTGGCACGAAGATACTCAGCGAGCGCGGCTGCCGCCGCGGGGTTGTGGGCGGCATCGAGCAAGACACGGTTGCCGTCGCTCAGCGTAATCGTCTCCAGACGCCCGGGCCAACTCACGCGTGAGAGTCCGGTAACGATGGCGTCCTGATCGACGGGAACCCCGAGACCGACAATTTCCTCAGCCAGGCGGATCGCGCCCAGCGCGTTGGTCCATTGGTGTGCGCCAACCAAACCCAACGCGATCGGCGGATACGATCGTCGGGGAGTTACCACGCGTCGGGTTGGCGACGGGTTGTGAGCCGCAGGTTCGAGCCGAGTGTCATCACCCGCCCGGATCAGCCGGGCCCCCAGCCGCCGGCAAGTGGTCTCGAGGACCGCGACAACACCCGGGGTGGTCTCGGTGGTGACCACAACCGTGTCAGGCTTGATGATCCCGGCCTTCTCGATCGCGATCGCTTCAACGGTGTTTCCCAGGTAATCCTCGTGGTCGAGGGCGATCGCGGTGATGACCGAGGCGATCGGGGTGACCACATTGGTGGCGTCCAGTCGCCCGCCAAGACCGACTTCGAGCACGGCCAGCTCGACGGCCTCTCGTTGGAACCACGACAACGCAATCGCTGTGGTCGCCTCAAAAAAAGTCGGGGGCTCGTGTAGTTCGCCACGCTGGAGTAGGCGATCGACGATGACGAAGACCCCGGCGGCTTCTTGTCGCAACTCGTGGTCTGTGATCGGGGTCCCGTCGATCACAAACCGCTCAGTCAGACTCGTGAGATGCGGAGACGTGTAGCGACCGACGCGATGACCGGCGGCGCGAAGGAGGCTGTCGAGCATCGCGACCACGGACCCCTTCCCGTTTGTTCCGGCCACATGAATGGAGCGATAGGCGTGGTCCGGGTGACCGGCGGCCTCGGTGAGCCGGCGGATCACGTCAAGCCCTGGCTTTATCCCGAATCGCTCGAGACCGAGGAGAGCGTCAATCGGGTCCATAGGCGGAGAGCTGGCCGATGCGAACGAGCCGACGGTCGGCCGTGTGAGCCGGCCTCGTCACGCGTGCATTCCGTAGTAATGGCCCAGGTGCATTTGACCGACTTGGAATCTCGTCTGAACGGTGTGACTTCCTAGCGCGGTACGTAGTAGCGCGTCCCCTGTGTCATATCGTCCATTTGCTTCCGGATGTTGTCGAGGGTCGCCCGGCCCCACTCGAGATCGAGATGAGCCGTGTCGACGACCAGAAGCGGGGTGGCGGTGTAATGAAAAAAGAAATGTGTGTAGGCTTCGTTCAGCTCGCGCAGGTAGTCTGGGTCCGGGAGCACTTGGCCGTTCTCCTCGTATTCTCGTGCCCGTGCCCTGACGCGGCGTTGGAGGACGGGTGTCGGCGTCTGGAGATAGATCACTAGGTCCGGGGCGGCCACATCGGCCGACAAGAGGTCATACAGCCGTTGATAAATGAACAGCTCGCTGTCGTTGAGATTCAAGTATGCGTAGATCTTGTCTTTGTCAAAGAGGTAGTCCGACACTAGGTATTGGTGAAAGAGACTCGCCTGTCGAAATTCGACCTGTTGTCGATGACGGGTCAACAACGTATAGAGCTGGGTTTGAAAGGCAGCGCCCGGGCGTCTAGCCGCGAAGTCAGGGCGGAACGGATTGTCGATGTCATCGAGCCGCACGGCGGCACTGAGACGTGCCCCCAAACGCTCGGCGAGCGCTGACTTGCCCGCTCCGATCGCGCCCTCGATCGCGAGATGACGAAACCCCAACTTGACGCGAGTATATCAATGCTGCCGGGCCGGCACCTGGGTCTCTGACCGCGTGTTATCATCGCGGATACTCAACCCACCTTATATCGTAACCGTGACGACGGACTCCATCATCCGCTTCCAATGTGGTGCCACGCGGTCCAAGGGTGGGGCAGGGGGCATTGCGAATGCGTGACCAGGGTCAGACCGACCGCCGTCGATGGTTAGGCGTGGCATGTGGCCTGTGGATCAGCGTGAACTGCGTCTATTGCGCCAGTGTGCCGACGGTGCCACCGCCGGTTGTGGTTACCGACACCCAGAAACTGGCCTGGATCTTACGCCTCGAAGACCAACGTATCCTTCGCGATCCGTCCATACCGACCCCGGGGCCGGCGTCGCTCGATGATGGGGACGGGGAGTTGACCGCAGTCGAACTCCCCGTGGCGATGCGGTCCCCGACACCAGACCTCCTGCGTCTCGTCGAAGATACGAGTGCGGCCGTTCGTCGTCGCGCGGCGCTTGCGATCGGCCGGGTTGGGCTCGAAGCGGGTGTCCAGGCTCTGGTGGTCGCCCTCTCCGATCCCCAGACGGAGGTCAGAGAAATCGCGGCCTTCGGGTTGGGGCTGATCGCCGACCCCAGCGCCATCGAGCCTCTGGTGACGGCCATGGGGGATCCGTCCCCGGTGGTTCAGGGACAGGCCGCACGGGCCCTCGGTCGACTTGGGGCGACCGCTGCCATCGACGTGATTCAAGCGATGGTGGCGAGCCACGTGACTGCCGCGTATGACGTCATTCCGGACGAGTTGGGCTATCCCCTCGCTCCACGGGTCGAGGCGTTTCGCGCGGGGTTATACGCGTTGTCGGATCTCGGCGCGTATGACGCGCTTGCTGCGACGGTGCTGACCGATGAGGGCGACCCGCTGTTGTGGTGGTGGCCGGTGGGCTATGCGCTTGCCTCGGCTGGCGATGTGCGGGCGGTCGGTCCACTTCGTACCCTTGCCGGGATTCAGGGCACTATTGGTGTGGCCATGGCCGCCAATGGGTTGGGGGGACTCGGGGAGCCTACCGCGGTTCCCGCGCTTCTACAGTTGCTCGACCTGACCCGTCGAGATCCGCGCGTCGTGATGGCCGCGGTTCAAGCGTTGGGTGAGCTCGGCGATCTGGCGGCGGCGGACGGGCTCTATGACCTTCTCCGGGTGCCGGCGATTGAGCCCAATCTCCTGCTTGTGGTTGTCGACGCATTGGCGGCGATGCGGGCCCCGGAAGTGGTGGATGTCGCGATCGAGCTGTTGTCCCACCCGTGGGCGCCGCTCCGGGGCGCCGCCATACGTGCGCTGGCCCGGCTCGATCCGGACACCCTGTTGCTCGTGCTGTCCGGACTTCCTCCTGATCCACAGTGGCTCGTCCGCGCTGACATAGCGACGAGTCTCGCGGAAGTCGACCCGGATGTGGCCGCATTTCGTCTGTCACCCCTTCTTGACGATGAGGACCGACGGGTCATTCCCAGTGTGCTCCGGGCATTGGCCGCGTCGCGAGCTCCCAACGCGATGGCCGTTATGCAACAGCACTTGGGGGATGAAGACGTGGTCATTCGCAAGACCGCGGCCTTGCTCCTGGGGGAGAGCGGCTCACGCAGCGCGGTTGAGCCGCTGGCGGCCGCCTATCGAGATGGGCTCAGTGACTCGTCGTATCTCGCCCGAGCGGCGGTCGTCGATGCGCTTGCCCAAATTGGCGGGGAGTCGGTTCGTCTCACCCTCGAGCTGGCCCTCGAGGATCCGGATTGGGCGGTCCGGCTGAGAGCCGTAGACCACTTGTCTGACCTAGCGGCGGCCGCCCCCTCGTTCAGGGGGGGGGCGGCGCCACTTCGACTGTCGCCCGAAGCTTACTCCGCTCCTGAGCTACTGCGTCCCACGGTGTCGCCCCACGTGTTTGTCGAGACGGACCGTGGCACGATCCAGATCGAGTTGGCGGTCAACGAAGCGCCATTAACCTCCGACAACTTCATGCGTCTCGCACGTTCCGGCTTCTACAACGGGCTCTTGGTGCACCGTGTCGTGCCAAATTATGTTGTGCAGGCCGGTGATCCCCGGAGCGATAGTGAGGGCGGACCGGGCTACACCGTGCGTGACGAGCTGAGTCCACTCCCGTTCATCCGCGGTACCGTCGGGATGGCGCTCGATTGGGCCGATACCGGCGGCAGTCAGTTCTTCATCACGTTGTCTCCGCAGCCGCAGCTTGACGGGCGGTATACCGCGTTTGGTACCGTGATCGGCGGTATGGACGTCGTCGACCAACTTCAACAGGGAGACATCATGCGCGTCGTGCGCGTATGGGACGGGGTTACCCCGCCAGGGTAGCCGGGCGGGGTCGCCAACCCGGCGTGGGCTTGGGACCAGGCTGACGCGTACAAAGAAAAAGGGGACGACATCGCGCCCCCCATTTTCTTCAAGTCGGGCAGAGCTTAGCGCTTCTTTGCACCCTTCTTGGCGACTTTCTTAGCGACTTTCTTCACGGCCTTCTTCACGGCCTTCTTCTTGGCGACCTTCTTCTTGGCGACCTTCTTCTTGGCCACCTTCTTCGTCGCCTTCTTCGCTACTTTCTTCGCCATTCGTCCTCCTTGGCATTGTGGTTGCCCAGCGAGATGATCTCCGCCGCGACATCACAACCGGTGGGCTTAGTCTGCCACCCTCATACCAGATGTAGATTATGGATGAGAAAATGAGAGTGTCAAGCATGAAATGCGCGAATTGTCAAAACTTGTCGCGCGCGTGGCCCTTGTATCGGCCTGTAACGGTGTCACATTTAGGGCTAGCAGCCCGTCGTCAACTCCCCCGCGTGGAAGGCCGCCGGACTTTTCACACGGGCTTCTAGTGGGGTGTCTCGTGTCCGGTCGAGTTGGTCAGGTTCGAGCTACACGCGTCACGCTGAGGTCCGTGTCTGTTGTTTCTCTTTGTGGCGCTCGGTCGCGAGCGCGATTAACCGGTCCAGCAGCGCCGGGTAGCTCACCCCGGTTGCTTCCCACAGTTTCGCGAACATGCTGATGGTGGTGAATCCGGGATGGGTGTTGATCTCATTGACAAAGAGACGACCTGTGACCCCATTGATGAGAAAGTCGACCCGCGCCATGCCTGCTCCGTCGATGGCACGAAACGCCGCTTGCGCGAGGCGTCTGACCTCACGCGTCTCAGTTTCTGAGATCTCTGCCGGCACGATGGTTTCCGACCGGTCGTCCAGATACTTGGCTTGGTAGTCGTAGAAATCACCTGCGGGAATGACCTCGCCCGGCACCGACGCGACTGGGTCGTCGTTACCCATTACCGCGCATTCGATTTCTCGACACGGGGTCACGCCCTCTTCCACGATGATCTTGCGGTCAAATTCCGCCGCGTGGTCGATGGCGGCGGACAACAAACCGTCGTCCGTCGCGCGTGAGATTCCGACACTGGAGCCCAGATTGGCCGGTTTCACGAAAAGCGGATATCGAAGACGCGTGGCCAGAGCCGCGAGCAGGTCCTGGCGACGCTGCTGCCAGTCACGACGACGGACCGTCTCGTGATTGACGATCGGGAGGCCGCTGGCGGCGAAGACCGTTTTCATTATGGCCTTGTCCATGCCGACCGCCGCCGCTGTGACCCCGGCCCCGACGTAGGGAATGTTGGCCAGCTCAAACAACCCTTGCAGCGTGCCGTCTTCGCCGTAAGGACCGTGCACAATCGGGAAGATCACATCAAGCGCGAGCCGGCTCACGATCGCCTGTCCTTCGTCGTCGGTGGCTGAATTATGGTCTACGCCTCGTTCGACCAGGAGCATCGTGTCGTCCCCGGGATGGGCGATCGGGTGCACCTCTCGGCTTGACCGTATTCGACGCGCGGTGTTTACACGCGCGTGCTCGATCGTCGCGGCCGCAGATTCGAGCGTCGGCGCCCGGTCGGCCAGACACCATCGACCGTCGGGCTCGATCCGGATGGGCACCGGTTCGTAGCGGGCGCGGTCGAGATTCGCAAAGATGGCGGCGGCGGAGGCGAGCGATACCTCATGTTCGCCTGAGCGCCCGCCATACACGACGCCAAGTCGAAGACGTTTCACGGTCTGATACCGTCGAGTGCTTGGGCCTGGAACAGCCGGCGCTCGCTTCTCAGCTGGCGAGTTACTCGATACCCACTGACAGTCGCGCTAGTCGTCAACAAGATCCTGAGACGCTGGGGATGCGAAATGGGCAGGCACAGGGGTAAGGATCGTCGTCATCCGGACCTGTGTAGTATACGGCAGTGGGGAATCAGCGGACGGAGTGTCGTCCTGACTCCACGCGTACCAGAACCTCGACCTCGGTTTCATGTCCTTCCCAACAATCGTGACGACACCACGAGACTACGGTTTTTCCATAACCCATCGCGATGGGCGGGCGCGCGCCGGCGAGCTGTACACCACGCATGGGACGATCCACACTCCGGCATTCGCCCCGGTGGGCACGCGGGGAGCGGTAAAAGGGGTGACGCATCGCGACCTGGTTGGTCTCGGAGCCGAGCTGTTGCTAGCGAACACTTATCACCTTCACCTCCGTCCGGGTGAGCGGCTGATAGCACGGGCGGGTGGGCTACATCGATTCATCGGGTGGGATGGACCGATTCTCACCGACAGCGGTGGCTATCAGGTGTTCAGTCTGGGTGACAGACGGCAGATCGACGAGGACGGCGCGGTGTTTCGCTCGCATCTCGATGGCAGCTTGCATCGACTTACGCCGGAAAACGCCACGGATATTCAGGCTCGCCTCGGTTCGGACATCGCGATGGTTTTTGACGAGTGCACGAGCTACCCGGTCTCGTCGTCGCAAGCGGAAGCCTCGATGCGACGCACAGTCCGGTGGGCACGTCGGGGTCGCGACCGATTTCAGGCGATCGCCACTGGTGCCGTCGCTCTGGAGGGGGACGTGACAAATCCCAGCCAAGCGCAGTTTGGCATTGTGCAGGGCGGCGTCTTCGAACGGCTACGGGAGGAAAGCGCGCGGGAGACGGTGGCGATCGGCTTTGAAGGCTATGCCATCGGGGGTTTGAGTGTCGGTGAGCCGGTGGAGGTCATGTATGAGATCACCAGCGGCACGGCGGCCCTCCTACCGGAGCCCGCCGTCCGTTATCTGATGGGGACGGGGATGCCGGACGATCTCGTCGAGAGTGTGGCGCGAGGTATCGACTTGTTCGACTGCGTGCTGCCGACACGGAACGCCCGCAACGGGCAGTTGCTTACCCGTCGCGGACCCCTGTCCATCAAACAGGCGCGCTTTGCCGAGGACCACCGACCACCGGATCCGGAGTGTGGGTGTTACACCTGTCAACACTATTCTCGCGCCTATTTGCGACACCTGTTTGTGACCCGAGAGATGACCGCGAGCACCCTTAACACACTGCATAATCTACACTTCTACCTTGACACTATGCGCCGGATGAGAGAGGCTATCGTGTTTGGCGCGTTCGAGTCGTTTCGAGAGCGCTTCCACGAGTCATTCACACGTCGATCACGATAACCAAGGACCCGCACGGATGGGTCTACGTGGGATCCCCGACGTGGCTTCGACCGCGGATTCTGCCGGTCGTGGTGAGATCGAACGTGGGACATGGCCACTGCCTCAATGGCGGCAAGGGATAGGCCCAACCCCACGCAAGTGTGTGTTTCATCATGTCGCACGTGGTTTTTCCGACGTTGTTCGCGATGGCGGCCCCGGCACAGGGGGGCGGTGGCCCGGTATGGGTACAGTTCCTGCCGTTTGCGCTGATCCTCGCCATCTTCTACTTCATCATTCTGTTGCCGATGCGACGGCGTCAGAAGAAGGTTCAAGAGTTTCGAGATGCGTTGAAGGTGGGTGACAAGGTGATCACGACCAGTGGCATCTACGGTGCGATCACCAAACTCAACGACCGGTCGGTGCAGTTACAGGTGGCCGACAAGGTCCGGATAGAGGTATCGCGCGCCGCGGTCGGCGGATATCAGGGACAGGAGCCAGTCGTGCAGGACTCCGGGTCAATGTGAGGACCCTGACCGGGTCTGACTTGGGGTGGCGGAATAAGAGCGGATGGAGTGATGAAGAAGAACCTGCGCTGGAAAGTATTGACAATCTTGGCCGTGGTCGGGGCCGCCGTGTTCGCGATATATCCCCTCGACGAGCAGGTACGGCTCGGGCTCGATTTGCGTGGTGGGGTGCATTTGGTCCTGCGAGTCCAGACCGATGATGCACTTCAAGTGGAAACCGAGACCGCCGCGGGGCAATTAGGTGAGCAAGCCAGTTTGGCGGGAATCTCGCTCTCCTCGGCCGGTGCCTCGTCGCCGACCGAGATCAACGTGCAGGGCGTCCCGGCCGATCGAGACCAGGAGTTTCGTCGGTTGGCCGACGATCTGTTGCAGGTGAGCTACAACCGAGTCACCGGGTCCGGCGGGTCATACACCTTCCGGATGCTCCCCGGTATTGAGCGGTCGCTTCGGGAAGAGTCGGTTCGACAGGCTTTGCAGACGATCGAACGACGCGTGAACGAGCTTGGGGTGGCCGAGCCGATCGTGGCGCCCCACGGGGTGGCCGGCAACCAAATTCTGGTGCAGCTGCCGGGAGTGGAGGACGTGGACGGGGCGAAGGCGATCATTCGCTCGACCGGGCTCTTGGAGCTCAAGCTTGTGGAAGATGGTCCTGCGCCTTCGCGGGAAATGCTCTTGCAGACACGTAACGGTGTCGAGCCAACGGACATGGAGGTCGTGTCGGGCGCCGATGAGTCGCTTGGGGCGATAGCAGGGTCCACCGTGTATTACCTCGTGCGGCGAGTGGCTCCAGTGACCGGACGTGATTTACGGAATGCGCGTTCCACGATCGACGAGTTCAATCAACCGGCCATCAGCTTTTCCTTTAACCGGGAAGGTGCGCGCAAGTTCGGCAACTTCACGGGTTCGAATGTGGGCCGCAACCTGGCGATCATCCTCGACAACCAGGTCTATTCGGCTCCGGTCATTCAGGAGCGCATCCAGGACGAAGGCCGCATCACAGGCACGTTCAGCCCGGCGGAGGCGTCGGATCTCGCCCTTATCCTGCGGTCGGGGGCGTTGCCGGCGTCTCTGGACTATCTCGAAGAACGTACGGTGGGGCCACAACTTGGTGCGGATTCGATCCGAGCCGGGGTGGTGGCCTCCGTGTCCGGATTGATTGCAGTGGCGCTCTTCATGCTCGCCTACTATCGGTTGTCAGGTATCAACGCCGTCGTTGCTGTCGGGATGAACCTGCTGATATTGCTGGGCTGTATGGCCTATGTCGGCGCGGTTCTGACCCTCCCCGGTATTGCCGGTTTTATCTTGACCATCGGAATGGGTGTTGATTCCAATGTCCTGATTTTTGAACGGATCAAGGAGGAGCTTGGGTCAGCCAAAGGGGTCCGGGCGGCAGTTTCTGCCGGCTTCGACCGGGTGTTCCTTACCATCGTCGACACGCACATCGCATCTTTGATTGCGGCCGGTTTTCTCTTCCAGTTTGGCTCGGGGCCGATCAAAGGTTTCGCGACCACACTGTTCTTCGGTCTCGTCTCCAACGTCTTCACGGCCGTGTTCGTGTCACGGACGATGTTTGAGACGGTCCTCACGCGTCGTCGTGAGGCGACGCTGAGTATTTGAGCCACACGCGGACTGATCTCTTCAACGACTACACGTTGCCGGTATGCCCATTCTCAAGAATCCGAATTTCGACTTTCTCAAATGGCGAGGGCCCGCCGTTGGCCTTTCTGCGCTCATCATTGTCGCCGGCGCGGCGGCGATGGCGCTCCAAGGTGGTCCGGCCCTCGGTATCGACTTCTCTGGCGGGACGATCGTCATCGTACAGTTCGAGAATCCGGTCACCGAGGATGCCGTTCGGGACGCGCTTGGTGGAAGCGTTGGCGAGGCGGTGGTTCAGCAATACGATGCGGTCGACGCCAACCAGATCATGATCCGGTTGCCACAGAGCGGCCCTGAGGCTGGGAGCAGTCTCGAAGCGGGTGCGAACGCCGTTCGTGACGCGCTGGAGAATAGCTCGGTTGGCCCATTTCAGGTCATCAACCAGGAGCTTGTGGGGCCGGTCATCGGGCAGGAGCTCCAGCAACGCGGGATCAATGCGTTTGTCTTCGCGATGTTGGGCATCCTCGTGTACATCGGGGTTCGGTTTCGGTTCAGTTTTGCTGCGGGTGCGGTCATCGCTGTCCTGCACGACATTCTCATCACCTTGGCGCTCCTGACGTTCTTTCGTTTCGATCTGTCACTGAATGTCGTGGCGGCGATGCTCACCATCACGGGTTATTCGGTGAACGATTCCATCGTCGTGTTCGACCGTGTGCGTGAGAACCTCCGGCAGATGCGACGCGACGCATTCGACACGCTGGTCAACACGAGTATCAATCAAACACTCAGCCGAACGATCATCACGTCCGGCACGACGGCGTTCGCGGCATCGGCGCTCTTTGTCTTCGGTGGTGAGGTGCTTCGTGGTTTCGCATTCACGATTCTCGTTGGCGTGGTCAGCGGCACGTACTCGACCATCTTCATCGCGGCCGCCGCCGCCATTGTCATCAGTGAACGTCGGGCGTCCAGACGGGCGCAGGCTGAGCCGGTCGCCGTGGCTTCGAAATCAAGAAGACGTGCCAAGAAGGCGCGGCTCGTGCGCGGGCGTGAGCGGCGGTGACATCGTCGTTCTAGCTGGTTCACATAGACAGACTGGATGACCGTTCTTGAGGCCGTCTGGCTCGGGGTTGTTCAGGGGCTCACCGAGTTTCTGCCAATTTCTAGTTCTGCTCACCTAATCTTGGTGCGCGACCTGTTTG
>JAYZGM010000219.1:0-5040 GCA_036336225.1 Acidobacteriota bacterium
GCCTACCCAACGCGAGTGGAGACGGTGGCTCTGCGCGAGCCTAGCATGACTTCAGGTCACTCTCCCGCACTGCTACTCGTGGATGATGATCCGCATGTCATCGATAGTCTCTCTCGTCTGCTTCAGCTTGAGGGCTTCACCGTCTACACGGCGCTCAACCCGACCGGCGGGCTTGAAATCGCCGTTAAGAAGCACCGGGCGGCGATCATTCTCGACCTCCGGATGCCGGTATTGAATGGGCCCTAATTTTTGCAGCATTTGCGCCAGCGTCCTGCGCTGCAACACACCCCCGTCGCGATTGTCACGGGCGACTACCTGCTGGACGACGGCACCACGTCCAAGATCGAGGCGCTGGGAGCCTCGGTGTGCTTTAAGCCGCTCGGTCTTGACGAACTCGTCGCGCTCGCCCGGCGACTCGTGCCCTCTTAGTATCCTGTCAGCCCGTTCTTCGTCGGTTAGGAGATGCCCCCGGTGAACCATCGTTTTCTTCGCGCGTGCCGCCGAGAACCAGTCGATGCAACCCCCGTGTGGTTCATGCGTCAGGCTGGGCGATATATGAGCGCTTATCGCGCCATCCGCGAAAAGCACACCCTGCTCGAGATCTGCCGCGAACCGGAACTGGCGGCCCAGGTGACGTTGCAGCCGGTCACGGCGATCGATGTCGACGCCGCGATCCTGTTCTCCGACCTGCTCCTCCCACTCGAACCGATGGGCATCCCGTTCGACTTCGTCAAGGGCGAAGGCCCAGTCATTGACCCTCCGGTGCGGTCCGTTGAGCGGATCGACCAACTCCATCGATTTGAGCCCCGTGAAGCGCTCGGTCACGTACTTGATACGATTCGACTGCTCACGACTGAACTCGCGGACAGTGTTCCGCTGATCGGGTTCGCCGGGGCGCCGTTTACCTTGGCGTCTTATGCCATCGAAGGAGGACCGTCGAGCAACTACGCCCGAACCAAGGCGCTGATGTACGGAGAGCCGGAGGCGTGGCACCGACTGGCAGAGCATTTCGCGGCGGTGGTCGGGGACTATTTAACGGCCCAGATCGAGGCGGGGGCCCAAGCCGTACAGCTGTTTGACTCCTGGGTTGGCGCGCTGTCACCACGAGACTACCGGGAGTTTGCGCTGCCCCACACTCGGGCGATCTTTGACACGATTCGGCCGCTCGGGGTTCCGACGTTGCATTTCGGAACAGGCACAACGACCCTCCTCCCGGATATGCGCCAGGCGGGGGGCGACGTCATTGGTCTCGATTGGCGGATACCGCTGGATGAAGGGTGGAAGCTAGTGGGCGATGACCGCGCGGTCCAAGGCAATCTCGACCCGACGCTACTTCTGGGCCCGATCGAACGAATGTTGCGTGGCACGGTCGACGTGCTCCGTCGAGCCGGCGGAAGACCGGGCCACGTGTTCAATCTCGGACACGGCATCCTTCCGAGCACAAAACTCGAGCACGTACAACTACTCGCCCGTTTTGTGCATCAGCAGTCTCTCTAGCGTCGATGCCAGCCGTTGACGTGGCGGTCGTGGGCGGGGGGATGGCCGGACTCTCAACGGCGTACGAGCTCCATCGTCAAGGTATCGCCTTCATCCTCTGCGAAGCCACCGACCGGCTCGGCGGCGTGGTGCGTACCGACCGGGTGGACGGCTTTACCCTCGATGCTGGACCCGATTCGCTACTCGTCCAAAAGCCGGCCGCCATTGAACTCTGCCACGAGCTCGGGCTGGGTGACCGGCTGGTACCCACCCTCGAGCCCCGCACGGCCTTCGTCCTGCACGGCCACCTGCGGCCGATTCCGGAGGCGTCGGTGCTCGGCATTCCGACCGCGCTGACCCCCTGGATAAAAAGCACGCTACTTTCGCCGCTCGCCAAGTTGCGTTTGGCGGCTGACCTCGTCCGCCCACAGGGCGCGGGCGACGACGAATCCGTCGCCTCGTTTTTTCGACGACGGTTTGGACCGGCGGCCGTGGAGTACATTGCCGAGCCGTTGCTCGCCGGTATCCACGCGGGTGACGTTGACCAGCTCTCGATGCGGGCGTTGTTTCCGCGACTGATGCAAGCCGAGCGTACGCACGGCAGCGTAATTCGCGCCCTGCGGACACTCCGGCGGAGCGTCCCCCGACCGACGCAGGGGCTATTCAGGTCGCTCCGGGGTGGCATCGAAGAACTAGCGTCAACACTGTCCTCGACCTTGCCGAAGTCGGCCCTCCGGTGCGGAACGAGAGTCTCTGCTATCAGCGGCCCGTCCCCCTATACTATCCGCCTCGAAGGAGCCGAACCCCTCTCGGCTCGGAGCGTGGTACTCGCGAGTCCGGCCCATGTCACGGCCGGGCTCGTCGCCGGCATCGATGACCACCTCGCGATGCTGTGCCGACAGATCCCCTACACGTCGACGGCGACCGTGCTGCTCTCGTATCCTCGCGTGGCCGTACGTCGACCACGAACCGGCTCCGGGTTCGTCGTCCCACGGCGGGAGCGTCAGGCCGGACTGATGGCTGGATCGTGGGTCACGTCAAAATGGCCAGGTCGCGCGCCCAAAGGACACGTGCTCCTACGCGGTTTTCTCGGTGGGGTTCGTGACCCTGATGTCATATCGCGTTCTGACGATGAACTCGTGTCCATCGCCCACGAGACGTTCGCAAAGGTTCTTGACCTCGACCGCCCGCCGGATCTGAAACGAGTGTATCGATGGCCACGGGCAAACCCACAACACATCGTGGGACACCTGAGTCGAATGGCCTCAATTGAAACCCAGCTGAAGCAATATCCTGGCCTATTCGTGACCGGCTCGGGATTCCGAGGAGTCGGGATTCCGGATTGCGTGGCCGACGGACGGGCCACCGCGAGGGCCGTGGTGGCGTGGCGGGCCGACCGCAGCCCAGCGTGAGGCGGTCACCAGCAGCTGCAGCCCCGGATGGGCAGGTGCGGTCTCGAGGGCTACTTTTCGGCCGCCGTGGCAGCAGACGCAGCTATTTTCTTGGTCTTTGCGGTGGTTGTCTTGCGTTTTCGCGTCCGCGGGCGCGTCGTCGGGGCCGGTTCGCTCGATGGCTCGAGCTTGGCCAGACTTGTCAGGAACTTGCGAACAGTATTGTCATCGAACTGTATTCGCGTAAACGCGTCCTCCACAGCGATGACAGACCCGAGCCCATATGTTGGCTCATGCACGCGGGCTCCTACATCGAAGCGCTTCATTCCGACCGTTCCTCTCAACATGATGCCGCGCAGGGCGCGACGGGCAAGACCGATGAAAATAACAACAACTTTAATGTTATCAGAAAGTTATGGGAACAGTCAAGCGCTCAACCGGGCCGACTAAGGGTCGTCAGATCGCACTGATCGGGGCACCACTTGATCTTGGAGCCGGCCGTCGCGGCGTCGATATGGGCCCCTCCGCGTTGCGAATCGCCGGGCTCGGACCGCGTCTAGCCGCCCTGGGGCATGAAGTCGATGACCGCGGGGACGTGCGCCCTCCTGTCCCGGAAACTCAGCGGGAGGGAGACCCGCAACAGCGGTATCTCAGGGACATCGTGCGCGTGTGTCGTCAGCTGTTTCGGGCAAGCGCCACCGCGCTGGAGGACGGGAAAATACCGGTCGTCATGGGTGGGGACCACAGTGTGGCAACGGGCTCGGTAGCCGCCACGGCGGCATCGGCCCGTCAGCGACGTCGCCCGCTGGGCGTCCTCTGGGTTGACGCGCACGGTGACATGAACACCCCGGCGACGACCACGAGTGGCAACGTCCACGGGATGCCGCTAGCCGCACTCCTCGGTTCCGATCCAGCCGAGCTGGCACGAATCAGCGAACACATCCCCTGTGTGACACCCGATCGCGTGGCGCTCGTCGGGATACGCAGTCTCGACCAGCAAGAGCGAGAGCTGGTGCGCAGGTCGGGAGTGCACGTGTTCACGATGAGCGACATCGACCGACATGGGCTCGCCACCATCATGGACCAGGCCTTGCGGAGTATCTTGCGCGGTCGAGCGGATTTGCACGTATCCTTCGACCTCGATGGGTGTGTTCCAGCCATTGCCCCCGGCGTTGGCACACCAGCGCGCGGCGGACTCAACTATCGGGAGGCGCACATGCTCATGGAACTCGTGGCTGAATCCGGGCGTCTGCGGGCCCTCGATCTGGTCGAGGTGAACCCCATTCTTGATACGAAGAACGAGACGGCTCGTCTGGCCGTTGAGCTCGCACTGTCCGGTCTTGGCCAGCAGATTCTCTGAGCCACGTCCCGGGGCCAATTCGTCATGCCACGGCCGCTTGCCGCGACTCTGCGACCGGGTGCCCGCCTTGTGACATGAATGCTATAGTCAGAAAAGTATGTATCGGCGTTGCTTCACCCGGGTTCACCCTAAGGGCGCGCGGCAGCCAGCCGACAATGACAATATTGAGTGAGGACGTGGCTCAAGGGAGGCCCAAGTCCATGAGAATGCCGAGGTCGGAGCTTGTTGTTGCCCTGAGTCTTGTAGGGCTTATCGCATGTGGAGACGGAGCGTCTCTCGAAGAGGTCGAGTCAACCGAGGCGGCCCCGCCGACCCCGACGGCCACCGCGACTTTGGGCGGTGGCGTGCTCACCCCCGTGCACGATGGCCAGGCTGGGAGCCCTCATGTCCAGGTTGCGTGGAACGTCGCGGGCGCTGACATTTCCATCACCTACGGTCGCCCGTATCTCCGCGACCGCGTCGTGGGAGACTCAGTGGAGCCGATGGATGGGTCAGTCTGGCGCCTGGGTGCGGACGAAGCCACCACGCTCGTTTCCAGTGGCGACCTCATGCTTGGCGCAGCCCACGTCCCAGCCGGCGATTACACGCTCTGGGCCATGACAAATGGCGACACTACCGAGCTCATCGTCAATAGCGAAACCGGGCAATGGGGCACAGCCTACGACGGCTCGCGCGATTTGGGCCGGACGGAGATGAACGTCGGGACGCTCGACACTCCGGCCGAGCAGTTCACCATCTTCATCGAGAACAGTGAGCTGCGATTCGAGTGGGGCACAATGGTTGCCTCCGTACCGATCATGGTGCACTAGGCTC
>JAYZGM010000220.1:0-6343 GCA_036336225.1 Acidobacteriota bacterium
AATAGCATGCCCAACATGACCGACACGAGCCACGGTCCGTCCGCCCCCGGACCGGTCGTTCGCGCGGGAAGATTCAGCGCCACCGCAGATCGCCACCCTGTCGACACCACGGGTGTCATGGTGACGAGGAGCGAGAGTGCCCCCACCGTACAGAATGCCTCTTCTCTGGTCCGGACGGTCGCAAAGCCCGAACGAGTGAGGGTCAGCCGGGCCGCCACCGCTGGGGCCGCGCCCCCGGCCCCCAGCGCCAGCCCCCAAGGCCATCCCCCAGCGTAGAGCCAATTGGCCCATCCACCGGATAGGAGACCGGCACCAATCATGCCAACGACCGTCCATCGTGGACGAGCCAGCTGGCTCGTGATGACCACCGTGGCAAGACTGCCCACTAGCAGCGGCTCAGGCTGAACGAGCCACACGCCGACAAGCAGACCGGCGAGCAATCCGACCCGATCCAGCCACGACCGCGTGATGGTCGTGGCAAGCACCGTCGCGCCGAGCAGGCAGATGAGCCCGACTGCGTGCGTCAACATCGTGGCGGCGGTTATCGAGATTTGGCCGCGGCCGACGTCATGTCCCGGGCTCGATGGACCGACCCCGGTCGAGATCGTCCACCCAGTACAAGGAGTGACAGTTGTTGCACGTCTCGTACACGGATTCCCCGAGATCGAAGATTCGGTCCGGATCCTCAGCTTCCGCCGCAGCAAAAGCTTCCATCGCCGCGTCGGCCATCGCTTCTGACAAACTGACCCACTGGTCCTGGTCGCGAGCACGCCCCTCCATCATCAGGAGATTCGCCGATTCCGCGAGGGCCATCGCGCCGAGCCGCACCTGAAGCCACTGCTCTTCGGTTTCCGGCTCCCAAGAGTCCTCACCATTCTCGTCGAGCACGGTCCCCACCGCGTCCCACAGCAAATCGGCGGCAGGATCCAGCATGTTCGCCATCAGCATCTGCACGGTGGTGTCGGTGCGAAACGGCGGGCCTGGGGGGGGCTCCTCACCGGCGCATGACACGCCGACCAGTGCAAGCGCCGCCACCAGCGCGAGCGCCCCACCTCTCGAGCGCCGCTCGATTCGACCAGCGCGGTATTCTGCTCCACCTTGGGCCACTCGCCTCGTTCGCATCTCGTCTCCTTCAACGCACACCACCCTTGAACCCCAACGGGTGTGTCCGGACGGTTTAGCTCCAGGAACCCTTCATAGTATATCGTCCGGGCCTGTATTGAGTCCTGCGTGAGGTTCTCACGCGGGGCTGACACCGCGAAAAGACTCGTACGCCCTTTCGCGGACCTCCCCGCCCCATCGTTCCACCAAGGAACCGTCGGAGACACAGGCCGGGGTGTGTGACCGCAACGGATCTCGATGATACTTACCAAGCGGGACACGACCGGGAGCCGACGCATCCGTGCCGATGGATCGTGTAGCACTAGATGACCCTGCCGTCGTCGCAACGCAACGTGCATCCCCGCACTCTCCCGAACACGACCGACTCGGCAAAGGTCCCCCCCTCGAGATCGAGCACGCTGTCGCTCTGACCGCCATCGAGGCCGCGCTGAACGTCGGTACGCCGCGGCGTGCGCGGATCGGCCCCGCAGCCCCATCGACCGCCCAAGCTGATGATGGTCATCGTGTTGCGGATGCGCCCGCCGAGCGCCGGGCGGGACCGATATAATGGCCGGGTTCTCGTCACCCAACCCATCGTCGTGACGGCCTTCAAGCCAGACCGGAACAAGAAGGAGACTTCATGACCTTCCACATCAAGACGATCGTGCTCGCCGCGGCCGCCGGGTCAGCGGCTCTCGTATCGAACGGAATTCAGGCGCAAGAATCGGCCGAGGCACTGGTGAGCGCCACCCAGTTCGAGCGCTGGCAACGTGAGCTGTCCAACTGGGGGCGCTGGGGCCCGGATGACGAGCTCGGGATGGCGAACCTCATTACTCCGGAGAAACGGGCCCAAGCGGCGGCGCTCGTCACCGATGGGGTGACAGTGTCGCTGTCCTCAAACGCTCAGAACTACATCTCGGACGATGTCCCCTGCCCCGTGGAGTGGTCGATGGTTCGAGCCACACGAACCGGAGCCAGCGACACCATCGCCTACCCGTGTATTCACGGGCCCGGGACGACGCACCTTGACGCGTTCGCGCACGTGTTCTTTGACGGAAAAATGTGGAACGGATACGACGTCGGCGGCCTCGTCACCATGGAAAACGGAGCCTCCAAGAACTCCATCATGGCGGTCAAGAACGGTCTCGTGACCCGTGGGGTGCTCTATGACATCCCCCGCCTAAAGGGGGTGCCGTATCTCGAGCCAGGGACTCGAATTACCGTCGAAGACCTCGAGGCCTGGGAGGCACAAAGCGGAGTGCGAGTAGGCCCGGGTGACGCGTTCCTCATTCGATGGGGACGATGGGCGAGACAGGACGCGCTGGGCCCCTTCGATACCGGTCAAGAGTCAGCAGGTCTGGACAATCGCGTCATCCCCTGGCTCAAAGCACGCGATGTCGCCATCGCCGGGTGGGAAACACCTGGTTATGCGCCACAACCAGAGGGAGACATCCCTCGCACCGCCCTACACAACTTCGCCCTGACGATTCTAGGCATCCAGATTCTCGACCGTGCCGATTTCCAGGCGCTCGCTGACGTAGCCGCCGAACGAGAGCAATGGGAGTTCATGGTGACTATCGCCCCACTGCCGATTCCGAACGGCACCGGGTCGCCCGTCAACCCGATCGCAATGTTCTAGACAAGACGAAGGTGAGCCCAAACGAACTCACCCTCGTCTTTTTTCTTCGAGCTTCGCTAACCCCAGTCCCAAAGTCAGACCGTTGAAGAACATCCCAACCCACGGCAAGACGCGCGACAAAACGGGTGCGAAGTGAGGCTCTCGGCGTCCCCGCACAGCACCCGCATGGGGTTCGGGGTGAAACCCCGCCTACGCTCTAGTTGCTTGGCCAGACCACGCCTTGGTCCCCGGCGCGAATCGGCCCCTCACCCTTGTATACGAACTTCTGCAACCGCTTCCCTTCGAATGTCTCGGTCGTATAGATGTTCCCGTGGGAGTCGGTCATGATGCTGTGGGCGCCATAGAACTGACCTGGCTGACGGCCACCGTCGCCGAAGCTCGACAACACTTCCATCTCTTTCCGATCGATGATGTAGACCTTCTCGTTTACGCCGTCCGCCATGTAGAGGTATTTCTGATCGGCGTCACGCGAAAACGCGATGTCCCATGCCGACCCGGCGCCCAACGTGTCCTTGGCCACGAACAGCTCTTCGACGAACGTGCCGTCCTTCTGGAACACCTGAATCCGGTCGTTGACACGGTCACATACGTAGACCAGCCCGTCGAGTGACAGCTCGGCGCAGTGCACCGGCGTCCGGAACTGCGGCGCCGGCGCCGCATTCGGGTCATAGCGACCGAGATCCGTGTCATCCGGGGTGTTGCCATAGGCGCCCCAGAAGCGCTTGAACGCGCCGGTATCGGCGTCCAGGACGACGACCCGCTTGTTCAGATACCCGTCGGCGATATACGCCTCATTATCCTTGGGGTCGACGTAGATCTTGGCCACCCGGCCAAAATTCTCCGTATCGTTGCTCCCGGCGTTTCCACCAGAGCTACCCACCTGCATCAGGAAATTTCCTTGACGCGTGAACTTCAGCAGATGCGAGTCAGGGCCACCGTTCCCCCCGATCCAAACGTTGTCCATGTGGTCAACAAAGATCCCGTGGTTCGAGAGCGGCCACTCGTAACCCTCGCCCGGTCCTCCCCAGTAGCCAACCAGAGTGCCGGCCTGGTCAAATTCCAGCACCGGTGGCGCCGGGAAACAGCACTCCGCCGCGTTCGGCGGATCCTGTGCCGCCGGAACTTCGCCGGCCGAGAGCGAATCACCGCGATGGATGATCCAAATGTGGTCACGGTTGTCGACCGAGACCCCGATAGTGGTCCCGAGCAACCAGTGGTTTGGCAGCGGTTTGGGCCACATCGCGTCGACTTCGAAAATCGGGCCCCACACAAGGTCGCCCTGCGCGGCCTCAGTGCGGCCAAATGTGGACCCCACGGCGACCAGCGCGACGAGCGCCAGGCACAGTGCCCCAAACGCCAATCGTCGTCCTCTCACTGTTTGCATCTCGATGCCCTCCTCCAAGAGTGAATGCCGATCCTCTGACACCCCGTCGCTCGATGCAACCTTTTTGCGTCCAGGGACACCCCTCAGCCGACAGCTCAGGACCCTGGATCACAGACGACGCTGCGGGGCGCACTTCATCGCGGTCAGATCCAGCACGCAGCTGACTTCGTCCAGCTCCACCTCGATCTTGGCGGCAATATCGCGAATCACCGCTAGCTCTTCCTCAGTGACATGACCATCGGCGCAAGCGATCACGCACAGATCCCGTATGACCTGAGCCCGTCGCAACCGCGACACGTCCTCGCGCACGTGGTCCAACCGGCTCGGCAGATCAGCCACGACGACTTCCAGTTCTTAGCTCGACTGGTACGCCGCCCGGTCCCAACCAACCGCTCCAGTTCCGCGATGGCGTCGGGATCGACGTCGCGCGACGGACCGTGTGGTCGGCCAGCAGACGTTCGCGGAGATCGGTGTCCCCTGCCGCCTGGAGATCGATCCGTGGTTGCATGCTCCCGAGGGCTACCGGGACACGTCAGCCGCCGGGTGCTCCAGGACACGCGCACCGCGGAGCAGATTCTCCATTCCGTAGTTTCCCTCGTGACACGCGTACTCGAAGATCGGTCCCTCGAACCGCGTCATGGGGATCGACGCCGTCCAGGGTGCGGTATAGATGGCAGTATCTTCGACGGTGTAGTGGTGGTCGATGGTATCGGCGTCCCGACGAGTAAATCGTTCGACGAGACGGAGTCCCGAGCCAGCGCCAGGACAACAATTGAACGAATTCGTGAAGATCTCATCGCGGAAGTTCGTGGTCTCGACGACGAGGGTCTCACCCTCCCAGTACCCTCGGGAATCACCCATCCAAAGCCGGATACCGTCGTCGATGTGCGCACGGTCATCCAGCGGAATGATCCGAACCTCGTTGATCATCTCTTGCAAGATGGCCACTTGTCCGGGCGTCTGCAGGATGAGGAAGTTGTTGTTGTAGCCACCCGGGCGCTTTGGCGCCCCGCGCGTGACACAGCGCTCGGCCAAACTGCGATCGGTCCACGAACCGACGCCACGCGCCCATCCGGCCCGAGCACTCCCTTCAGCCGTCAACGACGGTATTCTTCCATCGGGTGGCTCGATCACCAAGGACGTCTGACGTAACCGTGTCCCACGCTCCCACCAGAACTCGTTGTAGGTGCCCGGATCGCCGGCCGGGGGCGGCCGGTCGTTGCGACCGACCGCTTGTGCATCGAGCGCCGCCATCTCCTCGGTGGTCAGCGTCGCCCGCCCCGCCATGGCATCCGACCGCTCCAAAGGCGTGGTTGTCGAGTTGTTCCACAGTCCCTGCAGGTCAGGTTGCCCGTCCGCCGTGCGTGTAACCTGGCCGGCGCCCGCGACCAAGGGGAAGACCAACCCAACCCACACGCCGACCATCACCCTCATTTTCGACATCACTGACCTCACTCGCGGAAGTTGATGAACTGCAGCGGCAGATCGATCTTGGCTTCCTTCAGCAACCCGATCACCTCCTGCAAAACGTCCCGTTTCTTTCCGGACACGCGAAGTTGCTGTCCCTGAACCGCGACCTGTACCTTGAGTTTGGTCTGCTTCACCATCTTAACCAGATCTCGAGCCAAGTCCGTCTCGATCCCCTGCCGAATCTTCACAACCTGCCAGGCGTCGCTCACGTTCTCCTGTGGAGACTCACGCTCGAGACATTTGACATTCACTTTGCGAGCGGACAGCTTCGCGGTGAGAATGTCATACATCTGACCCAGCTGAAACTTGTCGGGGGCGCGCATGGTGACGGCGGCGTCATCCAGCGAGAACCGCGCATTCGTTCCCTTGAAGTCAAACCGCGTCTCGACTTCGCGCGTGGCCTGGTTGACCGCGTTCTTTACCTCTTGCATGTTCACTTCGGACACGACATCGAAAGAAGGCATCGTTTTGTATCAGAGCCTGGCCCATGGAATGGTGCACACACCGCACTGCGCGGAGACAGACTCGGGCCACCCGTCGCTCGCGGCTGTGTCCCGCAGGGTTCTATTGTAGACCGCGCAAAAAAACCCAGGCAGACCCGCATGTCGGCGGTCCGCCCGGACGGGATGGCTCAGGGTCGACCGCCCCACGAGCACACGCCTATTTGGGTTGGGGCACGATCCGAATGTAGGGCAATGGCTGTTGCCACCCGTCGGGATAGGTCGCCTTGGCATCTTCATCAGATACCG
>JAYZGM010000221.1:0-10792 GCA_036336225.1 Acidobacteriota bacterium
AGCGACGGTGGCGTGCCGAACATGACGTCGTCGGTCAGCACCGCCTCCACCCGACCGAGATCGTCGGTGAAATCTTGCCAGATCTTCAGGTGGGAGTCGAACGAGACCACGGCGACCCGATCGTCGGGCGCAATCTGGGTCAGCAACCGGTCGCTATCCTGCAGCAGCTTCAGCAGTCCGCGCGCTCGATCGCCCTCCATGCTCTTCTGGACCACGAAGACGATGAGCTGACCATCAGGCTCGGGTTCGAGCACACCCGTGATAGAAGTCGAGGCAATCGGCGAATCGACCGGCTCGCCGACTCCATACCACGCCGCCGACTCCACTTCGACCCGATCGCCGCCGATCCGCACGTCAAAGTCGGCCGGACGCAGCCCGTGTATCGGCACGCCGTCATCATCGACGACCCGCACGTCGATGATGACCCGCGACACATCGACCCGTTCAACGATAGGTGGCTGGGCACCCGCTGGAGACCACAACCAAAGCGTGAGGACTACCAGCAGCCCGCTCGAGAGCACCCTTTGCGGCATCATGCCGCGAAGCCTCACCGGCTCGCCGACACCAGTCATGCCAAGACGCGGGTCACAACCTTCCCGTGAACGTCGGTCAGCCGGAAGTTGCGCCCTTGATAGGCGAAGGTCAGCTGTGTGTGGTCGATTCCCAACAGATGCAACATGGTGGCGTGCAGATCATGAATATGCACCGGATCGCGAGCGATGTTGTACGAGAAGTCGTCGCTCTCGCCATATGACACGCCCGGTTTCACCCCTCCCCCGGCCATCCAAATCGTGAAACACCGCGGGTGATGATCGCGACCATAGGTGTCCTCGGTGAACACACCCTGGCAGTAAGCACTACGACCGAACTCACCGCCCCAGACCACTAAGGTGTCCTCCAGCAGCCCTCGTTGTTTCAGATCTTGAACAAGGGCCGCTTGGGCTTGATCCACGTCCTTGGCTTGTCGTTGGATCCCGCGCGGTAACCGTGTGTGTTGATCCCAGCCACGATGAAAGCACTGAATAAACCGGACGTCACGCTCTGCGAGACGTCGGGCCAGGAGACAGTTACGGGCGAACGTCCCGGGGGTCCGCGAGTCCGGTCCGTAGAGCTCGAATGTGCTCTCCGGCTCGTCTGACAAGTCGGTCAGCTCGGGCACCGACGTTTGCATGCGATACGCCATCTCATACTGCGCGATCCGCGTGCTTGTCTCCGGGTCGCCGTATTCGGCCTCCTTCAGCACGTTCAGCGCCCCGAGATCGTCAAGGAAGCGGCGACGAGTGTTCTGGTCAACCCCCGGCGGATTCGACAGATAGAGTACGGGATCCCCCGTCGAAAGGAACTTCACCCCCTGATAACGTGTCGGGAGGAACCCGCTCCCCCACAACCGGTCATATAGCGGCTGACCGGTCTGGGCCGACCCCTTCGACACCATAGCCACGAAGGTCGGCAGATCGGCGTTCATCGTGCCCAACCCATACGACAGCCAGGCTCCCATGCTGGGGCGTCCGGCCAGCTGTGCCCCGGTCTGAAAAAAAGTGATGCCGGGATCGTGATTAATCGCCTCGGTGTGCATCGATTTAATGAAACACAGCTCGTCGACGATCTTCGCGGTGTAGGGCATTAGGTCGCTGACCCAAGTCCGTGTCTCACCGTGCTGTGAAAACTTGAACATCGACGGGACAAGCGGGAATCGTTCCTGCCCGGCCGTCATCGTGGTGACACGCTGGTCTCCGCGGACCGACGGCGGTAGATCCTCGCCCACCATCTCTTGCAGCTTGGGCTTGTAGTCCCATAACTCATGCTGCGACGGCGCCCCGGATTGAAACAAATAAATTACCCGTTTCGCCTTGGGGGCATGGTGGGGCAACCCAGGAAGCGAGCTGAGCCCGGGTCTGGTCGCACCAGGGGTCTGAGCCAGCATCTCCTGGCCAAAGAGCGTCGCCAGCGCAGCCGTGCCGATCCCGGTGCTGGTGAGCTCGAGAAAACGTCGCCGAGTCAGAAGTAGTTCGAGACGCGCATCCATTGCTATTCCTTTGTGATCGTGCCATCGAAGTTCAGAATCAGATTGGCCACCAGTGTGTAGGAAGCCAGTTCGGCCACGTCGAGCGTCTCGTCACGCGGAGACTCCCCCTGGTTGACCAGCTCGACTGCCGCCGCCCGGTTCGCTTGATAGCGCTCCAAATGCCGCTGGTATCCGTCGATCAGGATCGACTCGGCCGCCGGCGGCGGTCGATGCGCCGTCGCCAACAGATAGGCGTAGCCGATGCGATCAGACGGCGTTGGCCCTGCTTCGGTCATCACGCGTTCGGCCAAGCGGCGGGCAGCCTCGACGTAGGTCACGTCATTCATCAGGTTGAGCGCTTGAAGCGGTGTATTCGTGCGACCCGTGCGGACAATACACGTCTCTCGCGTCGAGGAATCGAACGTCATCATCGTCGGGGGCCCCAACGTGCGTTTCCAGAACGTATAGAGACTCCGTCGATACAGGTCGTCGCCCTCGGCCTCGACGTAGTCGCCATAGCCGCCCTCGACCATGTCGGCCCAGAGACCATCGGGTTGATACGGTTTGACGGAGGGTCCCCCCACCTTCTCGACGAGGAGCCCGGCCATCGCCAGCGCCTGGTCGCGAATAACCGGAGCTGGTAGCCGCAACCGCGGACCACGCGCGAGCAACCGATTCTCAGGGTCACTCTCATGCTCGGCCGGCATCATGTGGGACGCCTGCCGATAGGTGGCACTGGTGACGATCGCCCGCTGCAACGCCTTCATGTCCCACCCAGTATCAATGAAAGTGGTGGCCAGCCAGTCGAGAAGCTCTGGATGACTGGGATACTCGCCCTGTGTCCCAAAGTTCTCCGCGGTCTTTACCAAGCCGGTACCGAAGTACATCTGCCAAAATCGGTTGACGGTGACCCGGGCGGTCAACGGGTGATCGGGCTCAACCAGCCAGCGGGCAAACGACAGGCGGTTGGCCTCCACACCTTCCGGGAGCGGTGGCAGCACGGCCGGCACACCGGGAAATACTTCCTCAGCAGGGTTGTCGTAGGACCCGCGGTTGAGACGGTAGGTCGGACGACGGTCTTCAAGCTCCTCCATCACCATGACGGTCGGCAAGCGTTGCCACAACACGTCTCGGTCGCGCTCAAGATCCACTACCCGTCGGACGGCCGTCTGGATCTCCGGTGACGCGTATTGATCCAAAAATGCCATTCGCAGCTTGTCGCGCTGGGCCGAAGTGCGTTGTTCGGGCGCCAGTTCGGCAATGTCGCTGAGCGACCAGGCGGTAGCCGCCACCGAGGCCTCGGCCGATGTAAGGACACCCTCATAGATCCGGAGCTCGTCAATGCGGCCCTGAAAGCGTGGCTTGTCAGACCCGCTCGCCCCGATACGAAGCGGGAACCGGGAAACGTTCAAACGGTTACCGACCAGATCGTTGAGAGCGGTCAGTTCCTGGTCAACGCCGTCAACATAGATCCGGATACCGGTCGGAGTCCTAGAGCCATCGTAGGTCGCCACCAGGTGCTGCCATTGGTTCAAGGCGACCGGCTCGACCATCTCGGCGGCCACGCCATCATCGAGCACTCGCGTCGACATGTTGTAGAGAACCTTGCCGTCCTCAAGATACAGTCCCCATCCCACCTCGCCCTGGTCGCCACCACTGGCGCGGGACAGGATGACGCCATCCTTCGCCGTGGGATAGATCCACACGGCAAAGCTGAACGCGTCGTCATAACTGACGTCGGGGCTGGCGCCGGCATTGATGAAACGTTGTCCATCGAAACCCGCGGCCATACCTATTCGCCCCGGGACAAACTGCGGGAGCCCTTCTTCGAGCACCGCGGGAATGTCCGCAGTCGTCTGGGTGCCCGCGATGTCCCCTTCGAACGCGTGGTGCACGAGCAATCCATCACGAAGCGCCCAATTCACGCCGCCGGCACCACCGAGCGAGGCCTCCCAATCCCGCCGGGCCGCGGCCACGTCGTCATCCAGAGCGACGAGCGCGGCCCTGGCCTCCGCGAGCTGCTCGTCCAACGCATCCACCTCCTCCTGCTGTTCGTCCGTCGGGGCGGTCACGAGCGGGGGCGAGTTCACATACTTGAACCCCTTCCCGCGCTCAGGAATGTTGTTGAAATTCGCCATCACCTCGTAGAACTCTTTCTGCGAGATGGGATCGAACTTATGGTCATGACACCGGGCGCACCCGAGCGTCAGCCCCATCCACACCGTGGCGGTGGTTGAAACGCGGTCCACTCCATACTCGGCGAGGAACTCCTCAGGAACGATGCCACCTTCGCTGTTCTGACTGTGATTGCGATTGAACGCCGTCGCCACCCGTTGATCGGTGGTGGCATCGGGGAGCATATCGCCGGCCAGCTGCTCGATCGTGAACTGGTCAAAGGGCATGTTGGCGTTGTAGGCGTCGATGACCCAGTCTCGCCAGCGCCACATCGATCGTTCGCCGTCGGTTTGATACCCGTTGGTATCCGCGTATCGCGCCGCGTCGAGCCACTCGACGGCCATCCGTTCTCCGTAGCGGGGCGAGGCCAACAACCGGTCGACAACCATCTCATAGGCATCCGCGGAGTCGTCATTGAGAAAATCGGCGAGCTCCGCAGGGGTCGGTGGCACCCCGGTGAGATCGAGCGTCGCCCGACGCAGCAACGTCGCGCGGTCCGCCTCCTCCGATGGGGTCAGCCCCTCTCTCTCCAAACGATCCAACACAAAATGGTCGATCGGGCTGCGTGGCCATTCCGTATCGGCCACCACCGGAACCGTGGGACGCTCCGGAGCAGTGAAGGCCCAGTGGGACTCCCACTCCGCGCCCTGGTCTATCCACAGACGAAGCGTCTCAATCTCCGCATCTGTCAGAGCCTCGCCGCCACGCGGCATGCGGGTCGTGGCCTCATCGGCGCTCACCCGGTGGATGAGCACGCTGTCGTCCGCACTCCCGACAGCAACCACGGCGTCTCCAAACCGTCCACGGTCCGCCACGATCCCGGCCGGTATGTCCAACCGCAACCCTGCCTGCCGGCTCCCTTCGTCGGGCCCGTGACACGAGAAACAGTTCTCAGCGAGCAGAGGACGCACCTCACGGGAAAAGTCGATAACGCGCGCCGCGGCCGCCACCACCTGCGAGCCGGTGGCCTGGAGCTCGGCGCCCCAGTGCGCACCCTCATCGATCCATTGCCGCACGAGCGAGATCTGGCCCGCCGTCAGGGACCGTCCAGACGACACCGGTGGCATCCGTCCGATCGGTTCGTCGGTCGTCAGCCGTTGGAAAAGCGGACTGGCGTCGGCGTCCCCTGGGATCACCATGGCGCCAATAAACTCGTCCGTATCCAGCCGGAGTTCGGCTTGACGAGTCGCCTCGGCCGGACCGTGACACGCAAAACAGGCTTGCGCCAACACCGGTCGCACGTCCCGATGAAAGTCCACCGGCTCGATCGTTGCCGGCTGCGCTGACACCACGTCGAGCTGACGCCACTGTTGAACGCCAACGACCGCTATACACGAAACGACAACTGCCACAACCCGCCCGTCAATCATCCGCATATCAACTCCCACCGGGATGCTAGCCACCCATGGCAAACGCTCCGCTGCATTGCCACGCCGGGTTTCACCACGGGATGCTAGTGCTCTCTCTCACGAATAAGCAACCTCACCGTGCCTCGGACGCCGTCACGAACGCTTCGAACGCCGACATCGCACTTGGTCGCCCATGGATAGGGACGATGGTCTCCACATCCAACTGCAATCGCTGGAGGTTTTGATACAGAGCCAGGTTACTCTCACTTGGCGTCCCCGGAGCGGCACCGCCCGGCGCGGGCGGCGTATAGAGATCCGCCTCCACCACGAGCCGCTCCTGTGGAAGATACGCGACCAGCATTCCCGCGGCGTGGTTCAGACCCTGCACGTGGTGTAGCTCAACCAAACGGGTGTCATCCCCGAGGAGGTACTGCTCGCGGACGGTTTCGAAAATATATCCCTCGGACCACTCCTCTGGCGGATACAACGAGAATCGGTCCGGCGCGAGTACCCACTGCCCCGCCCTCAGCACCTCTTGGTAGTACGGTCGGTTCCCGTCGTGAGTAATGACGGTCGCTCCCTCATGAACGTAGGTGCGGAGCCCACCGAGGTGATCCCAGTGGTGATGCGTGTTGATGATGAATCGTATCGGCTTGTCCGGCACGAGAGCCGTCACCTCTGCAATCACCGCCAACGAGCGCTCTTCGTTCAACGGTGCTTCGATAACCGCCAGGTAATCTCGAAACTCGACCAGCACACTGTTGTGCGAGCCTCCAGCCAGCAGCCACACTCCGTCGGCGAGTTGCTCCGTGTCCACGCGCACCACAGGCACCACCGCACCCGCCACGTCACCCGGCACGGTGAGCGCGGAGTCCTCCACGTCAATCCTCACGTCGGTGATCGTTTCGAGCCCAAACGAGTGGTCCCCACCACTCACGTTCGGCTGATGCGCGCCGTCATCGAAGTCCTGATGCTGATGCCAGTGCATCGGGAACTGCACCCCGCCGCCGATGTCCTGATAGTCGGTATAGACCGTCTCGTAATACATGTCTCCGACCACCGGGTTGGGAAGCCAGGTTTGCACCCGCTGCACAACGTTCTGGTCGGTGATGGTGCCATTCACGCGAAAGCGACCAAGCGCCCTGAACGAGATGACGGTGACCCGCCCTCCATACTCGTTCCGTGTCACGGCGGTCACGTTGCTCGACATCGCCCCTTTGAGGAACCCGTGCGGTGTCAGCAGGAGCTCCAACATGCGTCGTTCCGACTGCTCCGGTCGTGGAATGATCCGGTCACCGATGACATCCCACGCCCGGGTGCCGCTGACCAGTTGTGTCCGGTGCTGTTCCCCGCGAATCGGCGCACCACCGCCTCGGGCCGGGTAGTCCCCCTGTCGGACCACCATCTCCTCCTTCGAGGACCCGGTGCCGAAATCGATGGTTCGGGTATAGTTCACCAGCTCGAAACGCGGCCAGTCCTGGTCCGGAGCGTAGTTCTGACCGACGCCGCCGATCCAGCCAGTGCCGGTGTACTGGATCGACGTCATGTTGCTGACACCCATGGTGTCGGCGGCGGCCTGGACTACTGCGCGGGCATCCTGCGCCGCAACCGGACCGGCGGCGAGCAACCCCAGCACCAGGAGGGTGACGAGTCCCATCGAGTCCTCCACATCACTTTCTGTTACGGCTCGGGATAATCGGCAGCGGCGAGCGACGCTCGGATGATCTCGCGATCATTGCGGGCCACCACGTGGTGGTTCGCAAACGCCGGGTGCGACCACAGCACCATACGGTGGTTCCAACGACCGGACGCGCCACCTTGCGTGTTGAGCGTCGGCTCGAGCAAGGGAGTGCGATCGACCTCTTCATACCCGTCGGGTGAAAATCGAGCGATAATCAGCTCGCCCGCATCGTTGGTCACGAAGTATCGGTCGCCATTCTGGACAAAGTATGCCGTCCCAAATCTTTCCTGAGGAACCATCCCGGCACTTTGCCATAACCGATCACCGGTCATCGCGTCTAGACCACGGAGCTCGCCGTAGCTCCCTACACCGTAGATGTGGTCGCCGATAACTATTGGTGAGGACATCATTGAGTGCAGCCCGTTCGTCAAATGCGGCAGCTCGCTTCGGGCCCGTCCTCTCCAAAGTGTCCGCGCGGCGGGTCGGTCGCTATTGAGCGCCATCATCATAGACCCGATCCGGAATTGGCTAATGACGAGATAGCGCCCGCTGCGCACCGGGGTACCAATCGACAATCCGCCACCCGCGAGGAACTCCTCCTCCCAATACAACTCACCTGTCTCCGGGTTGAGGGACGCCACCGCGGTGGCGTGCCAGTAGATGAGTTGCCGCACGCCGCCCGCATCGATGACGATCGGTGACGAGTAGCCGGTCTCCGAGGTCATCTCCAGGGCGCGCCACACCTCTTGGCCGGTCGTCTTGTCGAATCCAACGATTTTCGCGTCTGGCTCACCGCCCACGACCGCGATCAACACGTCGCCCTCCACGAGAGGAGCGTGTGAGACGCCGTAGACCGGCACCGTCCGGCCGTACTCGGCTACGGTGTCTATCCGCCAGACGATTTCCCCGCTCGCCACATCGAAACATGAGAGCATCCCGGCCGCGCCGAGAACGTAGACATGGTCACCATCGATAGTCGGTGGCGTCCGGGGTCCAGTGGCGAACTTGAAAGTGATGTTGCGATACGCCGCCGCCCATGTCTGGGACCAGAGAATGGCGCCAGTCTCCTCGTCAAGCGCCAGCAACCGCTCGGTGCCGTCCATGGTCCGACTGCCCGGTGTCTCCTTGTAGTCGAGCACAAAGACACGCCCCTCGGCGACCGTCGGACCGGCGAAGCCACCACCAACGGCCACACGCCAGGTCACGTTCAGCCCTGTATCTGGAAACCGCTCGACCACGCCGGTATCGGGCCACACCCCGTCACGCCCGATCCCGCGCCACTGCGGCCAGTCCTCCGCGTGCACCGAAACGGCGGTCGCCATCATGAGCGAAAGACCGAGGAACACGCTCCGTAGGACTAACCGTTTCACCACAAGTCGTTCCCCCGCCTCGCGTTGGGCGCGTGTGCAGCGCAGACGTGCATGCTCGGCGCCACTCTCTTAATGCTCGTTCTCCAACTCAGCGGCGCGCGCTCCACTCAAGGCGTTGATCATGCCGTAGTTCCCCTCGTGGCACGCATACTCATAGATCAAATTTTCAGACTGACGCATCGGCACCGCCGCCGTGAACGGCTCCGTAAAGGTCTCCAGGTCGTCGACGGTGTATTCATATAGCAACGTGTCCTCTCCAACCCGGGTGAACCGTTCCACCAGACGCAATGTCGACCCGACACCCAGCGCCAACAAGGCGTTGGGTTCGAACGCCGCCCGCTTGTCGGAGAAGTTCTGGCTTTCCACCACCAACGTATCCCCTTCCCACCGGCCGCGGGAGTCGCCGCTCCATTGCGGCACGGTCGCGGGAAGATGTTCGCCCGCGTGAAGCGGAATGACCCGCACGTCGTGCACCATCTCGTTGAGAATCACGACATGATCGGACGTTTGAAACAGCTGCATGTTGTTGTTGTAGGCGCTCGGCATCATCGGTGGCCCGGAGTTGAACCCCACCAAGCAGCGCTCGGCGAGCCCCCGGTCTTCGGGACCGTCGGCACCGATACCGGCCGAACGCACGCGCCACGGTCGTTCACCGGACAGATCGACATCGAGTGAACCGACCTGACGCGCCACACCCTCCGCGAGCTCCGGCAACCGCCCGGTTACCGGATCCACAATCAGGGAGGCACGCCGGTCGGCTCCCACGTTCGTGCCGAAATCGAGCCAGAACGCGTTGTAGGCGCCGACATTCCCCTCGGTCGGCGGACGGTCGGCTGCTTGCTGGGCGGCGGCCGCACCGGCCTCGATGGCGGCGGCCTGTTCCTCTGTCAAGCGCTCGCCAAATCCCTCAGGACGCTGGAACGGCGTCGCGGTGCGAAAATCCCACACCCCCTGCAGGTCAGGACGTCCATCACTCAGTCGAAGCGGCTCCCACGCCGCGTCCCTATCCTGTCCCCCCGCTGGGCTCGCGCCCAGACCCGCAGCCAGAATGACCGCCCCACACCACGCAAGCGTTCGATCACTCACCGTTCGCCTCCTCAAGTCGTCGTATCAGCCAGTAATTCTACAATGAGCCAGATGTTGACGCCCCCACTCTCGCAGACCGGGATGGAGCACAACGACCGATTTCAGGTAGGCTGATGCCCTTCACCTTTGAGGACGACTTGCACATGACCAACGCGAAACCCCACTCGGTCATCATCGTCATGCTCGGCGCGACCATCGGGCTGTCCACCCCAACCCAGGCCCAATACGGTGCTGAAAATGGCGAGTGGAAGTTCTATGCCGGGGATGGCGGGCACACGCAGTATACCGCCTTGGACCAGATCGACCGAGACAACGTCCACCAGCTCGAGGTCGCGTGGCGCTGGACAGCGGAAAACTCCGCGGAGCGACCGTTCTTCAATTTCGAGTCGACGCCACTCATGATCGGTGGCGTGCTTTACACGTCGACCGGCGCCAGCGAGGTTGCCGCCATCGATGCCGCCACAGGGCAGACCAAGTGGGTCTTCACACCACTTCCCAAACCAGGAGCCGAAGATGTACCGAGCCAACGTCCCCAAGGCTCTGGTCGCGGCGTCGCCTACTGGAGCGACGGAGACCGCGAGACCATCTTCCACAACGTGAGTGACGGTCGACTGCTTGCACTCGACGCCAAGACCGGGCAACCGGTCAACGAGTTCGGTCGTAACGGGTATATCGACCTATCAGAGGACATCGACCGCCCCGGTGCCCAGGTTCGGTGCATCTCGACGCCGATCGTGTCGAACGACATTGTCGTCGCCCAGGTCGTCCCAACGGGCGACAGCGGCTATGAGGCCACCCCGGGTCACATCCGAGGCTACGACGTCCGCACTGGCGAGCGGGTCTGGATCTTTCATGTGGTGCCGCAGGCTGATGACTTCGGGGTCGACAGCTGGGAGAACGACTCCTGGCGCTACACCGGACACTCCGGGGTGTGGACCCAGCTCACGGTGGACGAGAAGCTTGGCTATCTGTATCTGCCGACCGAAATCGCCACCAACGACTGGTATGGCGGGCACCGCCCGGGCCACAATCTTTTTGCAGAGAGCATTGTCTGTCTCGATATCCGAACCGGCGAACGGGTGTGGCACTATCAACTCATTCATCACGGTATTTGGGACTACGACAA
>JAYZGM010000222.1:0-18881 GCA_036336225.1 Acidobacteriota bacterium
GACCCGGGTATTTTGATCGCCATTGCCGAGGACGAAGTGGAGGCGCAGCGACTCCACACGTATCGGTTGACCGCCGATGATCACCTGGAGTTTCGGGCTCCCGTTCAGGCTGGGACGCGGCTCGTGTCGGTGGCTTTCACGGATGTGGCGGCCTCGGTGTCGGAGAGGGTGCCGCTCCGATCCCGGTCGTTGAAATCTTCCTTCTTCACGGACGATGCGGGTGATCCCGGCATTGATACCATCGAGATCTTCGGCCCCTACGACGGCACGACCCCGACCGACACACTGAGCCGCCGTCAGATCTTCGTCTGCACGCCAGCCAGTCCTGACGACGAGGAGCCGTGCGCGCGTGAGATTCTGGAACAACTGGCCCGGAAGGCGTTTCGTCGCTCCGTCACCGCCGCCGATGTCGACCCGCTGATGCAGGTGTATCGATCCAGTCGGGAGCCGGAGGACTTCGAAAAGGGGATCGAGCGAGCACTTGAGGCGCTGCTGGTGTCACCGAAGTTCCTGATGCGACTCGAGGCGGTGCCGGTCGACACCGAGCCGGGCACGATCTACCAGCTCACCGGCACTGAGCTCGCGTCGCGTCTGGGGTTTTTTCTCTGGAGCAGTCTCCCGGACGACGAGCTGCTGGCGGTGGCCGAGCGAGGCGAACTCCACGACTCGGTGGTACTCGAGCAGCAGGTGCGGCGGATGCTCCGGGATCGCCGGTCGTCCGCATTCATCAGTAACTTTGCGCATCAGTGGTTGATTACACGCAACCTGGAGCTGGCCGAGCCGGATCCGAATCGATTTCCTGACTTCGACGACACGCTGCGCGAGGCGATGCTACGTGAGACGGAGCTCTTCGTGACGGATCAGATCCGGGCGGATCGGGGTGTCATGGACCTGTTTCGCGCCGACTATACCTTCATGAACGAGCGGCTCTCCGAGCACTACGGTGTGTCGGACGTCTACGGCAACCATTTCCGCCGCGTGCGGGTAGCTGACGTGGCGAGGCAGGGGCTGCTGGGGCACGCAAGTGTGCTGTCGGTGACGTCCTACGCACACCGGACCTCGGTGGTGCTACGGGGAAAGTGGGTGCTCGAGACTTTGCTCGGAGCCCCGCCACCGCCACCGCCACCCGAGGTTCCACCGCTCGACGAGAACCCGGGAGGCCGACCTACCTCATTGCGCGAGAAGATGGAGCAGCATCGAGTGAATCCGGTCTGTGCCGCGTGTCACACGCAGATGGACCCGCTCGGCTTTGCCCTGGAGAACTTCGACGCGACCGGGCGGTGGCGCGACCGAGATGGCGGTGCGAGGATCGATCCGGTGGTGACCATGCCGGATGGGCTTCAGGTGAATGGTCCCAGCGGCTTCCGCGACATGCTGGTTGCTCGAAGCGATGAGGTCATCCAGACGGTCACCGAGAAGCTCTTCACCTACGCACTCGGCCGTGGTGCCGAGTACTACGACATGCCGACCATCCGACAATTGGTGCGAGAGTCGGGGCCGGACCATCGGTGGTTGTCACTCATCCTCGGCATTGTCAGCAGCGAGCCGTTCCAGATGCGCCGTGTATCTGAGGCCGATGTGCCTGTCGCCGCCGCGCAGCAGTGAGGCAACACGTCATGTTCATCACCAAGAAACATTTGTCACGTCGCACCGTCCTTCGTGGGCTTGGAGCGAGTCTGTCGCTACCGCTGCTCGACGGCATGGTACCGGCCGTGACGGCACAGTCACGCACCGCCGCGGCGACGATTCGTCGTTTGGGTGTGTTCTATGTGCCGAACGGCATGGCCATGGGCTATTGGATGCCCCCGGCCGAGGGGCCGCTGCCGGTCGAGTTGCCGCCGACGCTCGCCTCCCTGAACTCCCATCGCGACCACGTGCTCATGCTGAGCGGTCTCGGGCTGGAGGCGGCCAACCTGGTCAGAGGCGGCGGCGACCACGCGCGCTCAGCGGGAACGTTCCTCACGACGGTACCCTTCAAGATCACTTACGGGGCTGACGTCTATGCCGAGACGACCATGGATCAGTTGGTTGCTCGCGAGACCGGGAAGTCCACCCAGTTGACGTCTTTGGAGCTCGGGATCGAGTCGAACGCCATGCTCGGGTCGTGCGACGGGGGCGCTAGCTGCGCCTACACCAATACCATCGCGTGGCGCACACCGACCACGCCGCTTCCACCGGAGCGCGACCCGCGGGCCGTGTTCGAGCTGCTGTTCGGCACCACCGGCAGCACCGACCCGGCGGCGCGGTTGAGCCGGATCGAACGGGACCGGAGCATTCTCGACTACGTGAGTGGGGAAGTGGCAAGCCTCCGGGGGCTACTTGGCCCCCGTGACCAGACGAAGCTGACCGAGTATCTCGACTCCGTGCGTGACATCGAGCGGCGTATTCGGATGGCGGAACAGCAGAACGCCCGTGAGCTGCCCGTGGTCGATCAGCCGATGGGGGTGCCGAGCGATTACGCCGAGCACGCGACGTTGCAGATGGATCTGCTGGCGCTCGCCTATCAGACCGATCTCACGAGGGTGAGTACGACGATGCTGGCCAAGGAGGTCAGCGGTCGCGCCTATCCGGAGATCGGGGTGTCTGACTCACATCACCCGCTGTCGCATCATCAGAACGAGGCGGCCAAGCTTGAACGGCTCCACACCATAAATGAGTATCACTTCCGGCAGTTCGTGCACCTCGTGCAGCGGCTCGCCGAGATCCCGGAGGGAGACGGGACGCTGCTCGACCGGACCCTGCTCGTCTATGGCACCGGGATCAGTGACAGCAACACGCACTTCCACGACGATTTGCCGATCGCGCTCGTGGGTGGATCGGCAGGGGGGCTCAAGGGCGGCCGGCATGTACGCTACCCACTCGGTACCCCGGTGGCCAACCTGTGGTTGACCGTGCTCGACATGCTCGGTATCGGGATGGACCGCTTCGGTGACAGCACCGGCAGGTTGGACCGGCTGACGTGGGTGTAGCGGAAGCGCCCGAGCGGTCATGGCATCGTGTGAGCCTGCCCAACCGGATGCAGAGGGCTCTTGCCAACGGGCATCCGTGAGCCCGGGTGGTCGCCACGATGAGGGGTCGATAAGCAGGAGAGTGGAACATGAGAAAGCAACCTATGGCGTGGATGGTGGCTTGGCTCGCGGTGTTGTCTTTACTGGGTCCGACGTTGCTTCACGCGCAACAGCCTGCCGGGGACGAGTTCGTTCCGGTGACCGACGCGATGCTGCGTAGCCCCGACCCGGGCGACTGGCTGATGGTCCACCGTACCTACGACCACCACGCCTATAGCCCCCTCGATCAGATTAACCGCGACAACGTCGGGGAGCTCCGTCTGGTATGGATGCGTGCTATGGACAACGAGGGGCCACAGCAGCTCAGACCACTCGTCTACGACGGCGTCATGTATATAGCCCACCCCGGCAGCGACCATCTGCAGGCGCTGGACGCCACGACAGGCGATCTCATCTGGGACTATCGGAGGGAATCCCCCACCGACTTACGTCAGTACGCCCAAATCGGCAACCGCACCCGAAACCTGGCGATCTACGACACCAACATTCTCCATCTGAGCGCCGATGCATATCTGGTGGCGGTCGATGCCCGTACGGGCGAGGTGAGCTGGGAGAGCCAGCTAGCGGACTACCGGGACGGTATCACGCATTCCTCCGGGGCCATGGTCATCAATGGTCAGGTGCTGAGTGGACGCACCTGTAGCCCCGGCAACCTGGAAACACGATGTTTCATCGGTGCTCATGATGCGAACACGGGCGACGAGACGTGGCGTTTTTACACGGCGGCCGGTTCCGATGATCCCGGCGGTCAGACATGGGGCGACGTCCCGGTGGCACGACGAGGACATGTCTCGCCGTGGGGACTGCCCGGCAGCTACGACCCGGAGCTCGGGCTCGTCTATTGGGGGATTGCCGTTCCGGCTCCCTATACGCGAATTCTTCGTCGAGGCACATGGGACATCGGCGACAGCACGCCCTGCGAGCTGTACTCGAACTCGACCGTGGCGCTGGATGTCGGGTCGGGCGCTATGGATTGGTACTACCAGCACTTACCGTGTGACGATTGGGATCAGGACTTTGTCCAGGAGCGGACGCTGATCGACACGGTCGTGAACCCTGATCCAGACGCCGTCAGGTGGATCAATCCAGCCATCGCGGGCACCGCCGAGGAGCGCAAGGTTGTGGTGACCATTGGCGAGCCTGGCGGGCTGTTTGTCCTCGATCGGGAGACGGGGGAGTTCTTGTGGGCGGCGCCGCTGCCTTACACCTCCACCGAGCGGTTCGTCATCCGGGATATCGATCCTGCGACCGGCCAGGTGTTCATCAATATGGATCTGGTGGCACGAGAGGTCGGCGAGCAGCACATCATCTGCGGACACAACGTGAAGGGCTGGTGGTCGTGGTCGTATAGTCCGCAGACGGGTCTGCTCTACATCCCGTTCAACCGGTCCTGTCTCAATCAGACGGCGAACGAACGGACCGCCACCGGCACTGGTCCGCGATTTACCCAGGCCGAGCCGGGGCTGGAAGAAGAGGGCGACCTGACCGAGCTCCGGGCCTTGGATATCTCGACTGGACGGGAGGTCTGGCGGTTCAGTCAGAGGGCCCCGCCTGCGGGTTCGGTTCTCGCCACCGGCGGCAAGGTCGTCTTCCACGGCGACCTCTGCCGCCGCCTCCGGGCCGGTGACGCCGAGTCTGGCGAGGTACTCTGGGAGACCATTCTCGGCAGTCAGATCACCGGATACCCCGTCACGTACACCGCCGGCGGGCGTCAGTACGTGACGGTGCCGGTCGGCGGCGCGGCGATCTTCCGTCTCAGCAACTACGCCCCTGAGCTCGAGGCACCACTGGGAAGCAACATGTTGGTCACCTTCGCGCTCCCTGACTGAGTCAACGGTCCGGTATCGAGTCGCACGCTTCGTTCCGTTGAAGCGGCGTCGTTCCGATGGTCCAGGTGTTGTTCGCGATACAGAGGTCTCGTCCGATCGCGCTGGACGAAGAGCTGGTTGTGACTCCGGAACGAAGAGCGCGGTATCACTCCTGAACGACTACGTCACCTTGCTCAGGGCGCGTTTTAGCACGAGCAACTGGCCGAGATGATACGAATTGTGGCTGCCGATGATCAGCAACTCCCTGAAGATCGTATGCGTCGGGTTGCGGGACAGTGGCGCCGTCAGGTCTGTCTGTGGGTCCTGGACGAGTGCCTTTAGGGCGTCCCGGTCTGCGATGAATTGCGTGATGCTCTGACGCCACTCTGCCTCGCTGGTCCCGTTGGTCCCAGGCGGCCAGTAGCCAGCCGGAAACTCCAGCTCGTGATACTCGTCTGCGACGATGTAGTCGAGGATGTCCCGCTGCGCGAGCCGCATGTGCTCCAGGATGTGAAACGCCGAGTATGGCACTCCGTCCACCAGTGCATGGATGCGATCGACGGGGAACGTTTTCACCGTCTTCTCGAGCGTGATGTGCGCCTGCGAGCCGTCCAGCAGCTTCAGCAGTTGTTCCCGAATCGGGTCTGGGTTCATGAGCCAGCCTCCCTGGTTGTGTCGGTGAGTGAGCGTCAGTATGGTCAAAGGATACTCGTTCGCGGTACCGGCGAGAGGATGCAGGACATCGGGTTCGTGGGGTCGTGCTCAGGTGAACACCGTAGTCACATGTCACAGGTATTCACGCGCACCAGCATCACGACACGCGGGCCAGTATCGAGGTCGGTGGAAAGTCGAAGAAGCTCGGATTCGCTCCAGAGATGATCGGCGAGTGGTTTCTAGACAGAGTAACTATGCGGATGATTGCGATGCCGGTGGACCCCCTCGGCGCGCTCCGCGGCTCTTGTCCCCGACGTGCCCTCCGAAGGCTCCCCGCGGATCGTCGGAAGAACCGCTGGCGAGATAGCTGATTCCGTCTTCGACACGTCGGCGGTGCTTGCTCTGCGTGGTGACGAGCCGGGAACGGACGGCGCGAAGAGTCTTCGCCGAGCGTCCCGCCGACCCTTGTCGTGACCGGCCGTCTGGCCGATCAATCGGTCCTTTGTGCTGGGCGAGGCCAGGCGATGGTGGACAGACCCGCCGGCGCACAGGACGGTGAAGTTGTCATGTCAGTTGGAGGGAATCGGAAACAGCATGAACCCTTGTCGCTGACGGGCCGGGATGTCTGCGCTGGAGTAGATCCCGCACAGGCGGGTGTGTCGCTGACAGGCGGCGCCGACCCGCGCGATAGCGGCCTGCACTTCCGGATGATTTGGGTTGGCGGCGGGGGTGCCGACCCCAAGCGCCAGGCTGAGGTCGGCGGGCCCGACCAGCACACCGGCTAGGCCTGGCACTTGCAGGATCTCATCGATGTCCTCGACGATCTCTCGCGTCTCGACCATCACGATGGCGAGCAGCTCGCCGTCGGGGTTGAGCGGCCAGAGGTCCGCCTTGCGGGCGTATTCATCGGCGTCGACATTCCACACCCGCGTTGCAGCGGTGGGGCCCCATCCTCGTCGGCCGGGCGGGTCGGGATACTGCGCACCGCGCTGCGGTGGATAGCGCATCGAAGCGACGAGTCTCGTGACTTGTTCCGTCGTCCGAACCTGGGGCAGCACGATTCCCATCGCTCCAGCGTCGAGCATCTGTTTGACCACGTGCTGAAACGGTTGGTCCGCTTCGTGCGGGATTCGCACGATTGGCGTCAATCGTGGCCGTGACGCATCCTCCGACTCAAGCCGGTTGAGAAACGTCTCAAGGTCGTCGACTAGAAACGGGTTGTGCTCCAATGAGTTGATCTGCCAGTGCTCGCTCCCGACGGCCGGTTCTCCCAGTTCGAACTGCTCGATGATCTTGTTCAGGCGACCACTCGACTCCTGTGCCACGGGCTTTGACCCGGAGACGGCCGCGAGAATGAGGGCAAGGCCGATCGTACCGGTGTGACTGAGTCGGCGTCTACGAGTCTCGTGCGTGGTCAGTGTCATGATTGGGCTCCAGAGAGTCTCCGCTCACGGTCGACACCGGAGCCGACCGTGACTTCTACTGTGACTTCCGCGAAGGTCGTTGACGGAATCACGGGGACACCTCGAGATTGGAAGTTCCGTCGTTGGCCTCTGCGCGCAGCACGAACGTGCCGGGCTCGGAGAACACGACGATGGTCTGAATCGGGACGTCGGTCTCGGTAGCGGTCGGAATCATGGACCGCACCGGGTCGAACCTCACCCGACCGGGACCCCGATAGTGCCTCCAGCGGACGCCCGCCTGCGCACGACCATTCGCGGGTGATATTACCTCTCTCGGCACGGCGCGCCGTATAAAATGGTGCAAACTGCCGTGCGTGGTGCGATTTTGCCCCGCGTAGACTCTTTACTGGTGAGGCTCCCATGACTACTCGATTTCTCGCGCATCATGCGGCGGTGTTGTCGCTGGTTGTCTTCGCGTCGACCCAGGTCGCCGCGCAGTCCCTTTCGACCGCAGGGCAAGGTGAGTCTGGACCACGAACCCCATGGGGCGATCCTGACCTGCAGGGGACGTGGACAAATTCCACGACCACGCCGATGGAGCGTCCGGATGACCTCGCGGACAGAGAGATCCTGACTGAAGAAGAGTGGGCGGTGCGAAATCCTGGGTCTGGCATCTCTGCCTTCGAGCTGTCGTCGAGTATGCCGACGGGAGCCTACAACGACTTCTGGCTCGAAAAGGGTGAACTGTCACTGCGGACATCACTAATCGTCGACCCGCCAAACGGCAAATATCCCCCGTTGACGCCCGAGGCGGTGCGCCGACGCGGCGAGCTGCGAACCTCTTTCCGACAAAGCGGTTTCGACTCGTGGACGGACCTCAGTATGTATGACCGCTGTCTCACGCGTGGCATGCCTGGAGCGATGTCGCCTGGTTTCTACAACCACAATTATCAGATTCTGCAGACCCCCGACCACGTCGCCATCGTAGTCGAGATGATCCACGATGCGCGCATTATTCCGTTGGACGGGCGGACCCACGTGTCACCGGCCGTCGGGCAATGGCTCGGTGATTCCCGTGGACGCTGGGAGGGGGACACGTTGGTCGTCGAGACGAGGAACTTACCGGCGTCCGGGCGTGTGGTCGAGGAACGTTTCACCCGCGTTGACGCGGATACGATCGACTACCGGATCACGGTGACAGATCCGGATGAATGGGCGGCGCCGTGGACCGCATTAATGCCGATGAGCCCGACCGGGGGACCGCTCTTCGAGTATGCCTGTCACGAAGGCAATCACTCCGTCCCGAACATGCTCGCCGGGTCCAGAGCGGAGGAAGCACAATAGCGTCGGGATTTTGTCGTACATCCCTAGTCGGCCCTCGTCGTGAGAAGGTTGAAGGGTAGGAGGAATCAAATGAAGATGCAATCTCTTGCGGTGTGTGGCTTATGGGCGCTGGTGGCGGTGTCCCCGGGGCTCGTCTGTGCTCAAACCGCACCAGTCGACGAGTGGAAGGTGCCGCGGACGACGGACGGACACCCGGACATCTCTGGGGTCTGGGCAAACAACACCGCCATCCCGTTCGAGAGACCGGAAGCGTGGACGGGCAGGGAACGACTGACGGCGGAGGAGCTCGCCGATCTGGAGATCGCGGCCGCGGAGGCGAGCAACGCGGGAGAAGATGCGTTGTTTGGCGATCAGCTCGTGCTGGCGGCGATCGAGCAAACCAAGGCCACATCCTATGATCCGACCACCGGCAACTACAACGGGTTTTGGATTGCGGAGCGCACGTTTTCCGAACGGACCTCGCTCGTGGTCGACCCGCCTGACGGACGACTTCCCGCGCTGACACCGGAGGCCGAGGCGCTCGCGGAGGCCCGACGGGCCCGCACCCGGGAGCACCCCGCGGATACCTATACCGACCGTCCCTTGCCGGAGCGCTGTGTCAGCTTCGGGGCGCCAAATCTTCAGGCCGCGTACAACAGCTACTCCCACATCGTGCAGGGTTCAGAGCACGTCGTCATTGTGCAAGAGATGATTCACGATGCGCGGGTCATCCCGCTCGATGATCGCGCGCGACCGGACGACTCGGTCAGACAGCTCCATGGCGTGTCACGTGGCCACTGGGAGGGCGACACGCTGGTGGTCGAGACCACGCACTATCAAGGGACGTCAGGCTACCGAGCGACCTCCGATGACCTCCGTGTCATAGAGCGATTCACACGGGTTGGTCCGGAAACGCTGCGCCACGAGATCACCTTCGACGACCCTAAGACCTGGAGCGCACCCTGGACCATTGTGGTACCGCTCGAATACAGCCCAGACCCCATCTTCGAGTACGCCTGTCATGAGGGCAACATCGGGATGGAGGGCATCCTCGCCGGGCACAGGGCCGACGAACGCGCAGCGGCAGAGCAGTAACTGGTCATCGGATCGTCGCCGGCTGAGCGGTGACGACGGTGCGCGCGGGAGCGGGACTGCGCTCCGTGTGGGACACGTCGTGACTCATCGACTACGTTGACCTGCTTGTGAACGACGTTCTCTCTGGGAACGGTGTTACGTAAGCGGTTGGCTGTTTTAATTGTAGCGAATTTGCTAAACAATGTTCTGTTCGAGAACAATGGTCGTTATTCGTCTGTTCAGGGACGGGGGAGACAGATGGGTATTCACGAGCGGCAGGAGAGAGAACGAGAAGCAGTTCGGCGGGCAATCCTCGACGCCGCGCGGCAGTTGTTCGTGACCGAAGGGTTCGGCAACGTCACAATGCGGCGTCTTGCCGAACGAATTGAATACAGTCCGTCGGCCATCTATAGCTACTTTGAGAGCAAGGACGAGATCTTCCTGGAGCTCGCCGAGGAGGGCTTCCGTCTACTCATGCGACCCACCGAGGATGGTCCGCCGGCCGATCCCGTGGAGCGACTGCGGCGACACTACGCTCGGTTTCATGATTTTGCCTGTCGTTATCCCGAGTATTTCGCCGTGATGTTTCTGGAGCGACGTCTCCCCGCCGTCCGGGACCGCGAGCAGTTCGCGTTTCTCCACGATCTCAAGCAGCAGGGACCCCGTTTAATCCGGGTCTGCGTCGACACGGGTGCGTTTCCTCCAGGCATCGACACCGACGCCGCCGCGCGCGTGTTGTGGGCGGCCGTGCATGGCGCTGCTGTCATCCGAGTGACGTGGCCAGCGGCTGCCGGGCTTGCTGACGTGCTGGCCTCCAACGTGCTGAAGACCGTCTTGGCTGGCCTGCGGGCCGGAGTGGTGCTCGAGCCGGTGCCTGACCCGATGGTGCGGCCGGTTGAGACAGGGGTCGCCGCCGGAGCGGTGGGACGGAGGTCGGTTACATCCGGCGTGGAAGTGAGGAGTCACCGATGAACGGCATGATTTCGTGGTTTGCGCGGAACACGGTCGCCGCCAATCTCACGATGGTGTTCATCGTGGTGAGTGGCGTCTTCGCCACACTGATCGTCAATGAAGAGACTATGCCGGAGATCGACCTCGATCGCATCAGCATCGAGGTCGCCTATCTCGGAGCGGCGCCGGAAGAGGTGGAAGAGGCGGTCTGCATCCGGATCGAGGAGGCGATTCAGGGTCTGGACGGTATCAAGCAGATCCAGTCTACCGCGTCAGAGGGAGTGGGCACGGTGACGGTCGAGCTCGAGCTCGGTGCCGACGCCCGCAAGGTGGTTGACGACGTCAAGAGCCAAGTCGATGCGATCACGACGTTTCCGATCGAAACCGAAAAGCCGATCATCCGCGAGCTGACCAACCGTAACCAGGTGACGAATGTCTCCGTCTCGGGCAATCTCGATGCGTTTGCGTTGAAGGCGGTCGCGGAGCGGGTTCGTGACGAGCTCACGGCCATTCCCGAGATCACCCAGGTCGATGTGGTGAGCGCGCCGCCCTACGAGATTTCGATTGAGGTGTCTGAGGTCGCGCTTCGCCGACACGGACTGACTTTCGATAACGTCGCCGACGCAGTGCGCGGCTCGTCTCTTGATTTGCCTGGCGGATCGGTGCGTACCGAACGCGGGGAGATTCTCCTGCGCACGATCGGTCAGGCGTATCGTGGCGCAGAGTATGAAGATCTCGTCGTCTGGACCCGAGCCGACGGGACCCTGCTACGTCTTGGAGAGGTGGCCACGGTTGTGGACGGATTCGCCGAGACCGACCAGTTCGCGCGATTTGATATCGAGCCAACCATGATGGTGTCGGTCTTCCGGACCGGCGATCAGAGCGCCCTCGAGATCGCGGCACGGGTGCACGACTACGTCACCGAAGCCCAGACGCACCTGCCCGCCGGCGTGACACTCACGGTCTGGCAGGATGAAGCCGAGCGACTGGGGGCCCAACTCACGCTGATGCTGCGCAATGGCGTCACAGGGTTTGCGCTGGTCTTCGTCGTCCTCGCCTTGTTCCTCGAGCTGCGTTTGGCATTCTGGGTCAGTCTGGGCATTCCTATCTCGTTCTTGGGGGCTGTGGCCTTGATGCCCGGCCTTGGCGTGACGGTGAATATCATGTCGTTGTTTGCGTTCATCCTCGTATTGGGGATCGTGGTCGACGACGCAATCATCGTCGGCGAGAACGTCTTCCGACATCAGGAAGAGCACGGCGATGGTCTCCGAGGCTCGATCGAGGGCGCCCAGGAGATTGCCAAACCGGTCGTCTTCGCCGTTCTGACGACGGTCGCAGCGTTCATGCCGCTCATGTTCGTCCCGGGGATGATGGGCAAGATCTTTCGGGTGATCCCCTTGGTGGTGGTGCCCTGTCTGCTGTTCTCTTTGATCGAGTCGCTCAACATCCTCCCAGCCCACCTTTCGCACCTGGGACGCCGGCGTCGACCGGGTCCATGGCGACGGTTTCAGAGGCTGTTCGCCGACGGTTTGATGTGGTTCGTCCGTCAGGGATACCGACCGTCGCTGGGGGTGGTGCTCCGGTGGCGGTATTTGACGGCCTCGGTTGGTGTCAGCATGATGGTCATCACGCTCGGCCTGGTACTCTCCGGTCGACCGAGCTTTCACTTCTTCCCATCGATCGAGGCAGATTTTATGGCGGCGTCGGTGACGATGCCCCAGGGGACGCCAGTCGAGGTCACGTCGACCGCCGTGGAGCAGTTGGAAGCGGGAGCGACTCGCCTGCGACAGACACTGCGCGCCGAGACAGGTCTGGACTACTTTCGTCACGTCTCGGCCTCGGTCGGCGACCAGCCGATGGCGTCGCGAACCAACCGAAGATTTGGCGCTACCGCTTCGGCGGCGCATCTTGGGGAGGTCTCCATTGAGTTGGCGCCCTCTGAGATGCGGATTTACAACAGCGAACAACTGGGCAACATGTGGCGCGACGCCTCCGGGCCGATCCCGGAGGCGGTTGACGTCAACTTCAACATGTCGATGATGACCCCCGGTGACGACGTAGATGTGCAGCTCGCCGGTCCTGATGTGAACGCTCTCCGCGTGGCGGCTGATGAGATCAAGGCGCAGTTGGGACAGTATGCCGGGGTGTATGACATTGCGGATTCGTTCCGAGCCGGGAAGGAGGAGATGACACTCGGGATCAAGCCGATGGCTGAGACGTTGGGGTTGACGCTTCGGGACCTTGGACGCCAGGTGCGCCAGGCATTCTTTGGCGAGGAGGCTCAGCGAATCCAGCGTGGGCGAGATGACATCCGCGTCATGGTTCGCTATCCCCGTAATGACCGCCAGTCACTCGGTAATCTGCAGAATATGCGGATTCGAACTCCAGATGGGGGAGAGGTGCCATTTGGCCAGGTGGCGGAGGTTGAGCCCGGGCGTGGCTTCGCCTCGATCAGACGCGTTGACCGTAATCGTGCAATTAATGTCACCGCCGCGGTGGACTCGACCATCACCACCGCCGGGCAGGTCATTACGGACCTGGAGACACGCATTCTCCCGGATGTGCTGGAGAGTTACCCGGGCGTGTTCTACACCTTCGAAGGCGCGCAGGCGGAGATGGCCGATGCGGTGGGTGGGCTGCAGATCGGATTCGCACTGGCGTTGCTGATGATTTTCGCCTTGCTGGCCGTACCGCTGCAGTCCTATCTACAGCCACTCATTATCATGAGTGCGATTCCGTTTGGTCTGGTGGGAGCGGTCTGGGGACACATGGTAATGGGGCTCGACGTCACCATGATGTCGATGTTTGGTCTCGTGGCGTTGACCGGGGTCGTCGTGAATGACAGTCTGATCATGGTCGATTTCATCAACCGCAAACGCAAGCAGTACACGGACGTCGGGCTCGCCGTGCGTGAGGCGGGGGTCAATCGGTTTCGACCGATTCTCCTGACCTCGCTGACAACGTTTTTTGGTCTCGTCCCCTTGATGCTGGAGAAGAGTTTTGACGCCGCGTTCACCAAGCCGATGGCCGTCTCGCTGGCGTTCGGTGTGCTCTTCGCCACGTTCATCACTCTGATCCTGGTGCCGACCGCCTACATGATCCTGGATGACCTGAGAGGCGTCACGGGAGCCCTCTTCCGGGGAGGTGACGTCGAGAATAGGTCGCCCGGGGGTGATCCGGTGACCGAGGGAGTGGCAGCCGCGGGGTAGACACGAGTCACCCGGTTCGCACCGCCCGCGGATCGTGTCTGGGCCCTTCGAGTCATCGGTACCCCACCACGTTGGGACAGCGCACCCCTGACGGAGCCCACCGGCAGCCACAGACCAGGATCGCTCCGAGTCGTTACCTATGAAGTCTTTCGTCGCGGATCATCACGTCGTTTTCTTGCGTCGGGCCGCGATTGTATAGTGCAGGTGGCTAATCATGCGCCACCGAGATCCACCAGACAAGGAAGGTCATAGAACCGTGCTCGATAAATTTATTGCGTCATTGGCGGTCGTCGTGCTCTCTGGATCGGTCCAGTATGCAGTCGCTCAGGATGATGAGACCGGACCGGTTGGACCTAGCCCCTACGACGTCGTCACCGGCTGGCATGATCCGTTTGCCCAAGACGGCTACGCCTTCGGGGGCAACTCGGGCGTGTTTGCCGAATCACCCGACCGAATCTTTGTGGCCCAACGTGGAGAGACCCGTTTGCCCAACCCGATTCCAGCAGAGTTCGCCGGCTATGCGGGCTCGATCGGGATCAACACGTTACGTGAGACGGATCGCCGTGAATGGCGTAATTGTCTCTATGTCCTCGATGGCGATGGTGAGGTGACCGAAATCTGGAATCAGTGGGACTACCTCTGTGAAGGTTCGAACGGACCGGGACCGCATCGCGTACGGATCAGCCCCTACGATCCGGAGCGCCGCGTGTGGCTGGTTAATGAAACCTTCCATCAGATTTACGTGTTCACAAACGATGGACGCGAGTTACTCCAGACCCTGGGAGAGAAGAACGTTCCGGGAGACGACGAGCACCACTTTGCCAGACCCCAAGATGTCGCGTTCTTGCCTGACGGCCGAATACTGGTCGCCGATGGCCTGGATAATCATCGGGTAATCATCCTTGATGCGGATGGGAGCTACATTTCCGAGTTTGGCGGCTTCGGAGAGGAGCCCGGTCAGTTCAACGGCGTGCACGCACTGGGCGTCGGTCCCAACGGTTTGATCTTTGCGCTGGATCGATCCGGTGGTCGGGTCAACGTCTTTCGCGCCACCGACGATCCGGCGGCGGTCGAGTTCGTGGACGTGTGGGACGGTTTTACCCTTCCGTTGGACATTATCGTCAACGATGATCACGTCTGGATGACCGACCTCGGACCACTCCGGTTCATCAAGCTGGACTTCGAGGGCAATCATCTTTACACCTGGATGGTGCCAAGAGAGTTGCCGGATGGGTATCTCTAGGTTCACACCTTCTCCGTCGTCTCGGATGGCAACCTGTATGGTGGCGACAATCAGTATGGCCGCACGCAGAAATTCGTGCCCAAGACCGACGCGGACCCGGCCTTGCTGATCAGTCCACCGTGGGTGGCGCGCTAATGGCGAACACGTCGACAGCGATGCCTGTCATGACGTGCTGACCGCTGATCCGCTCAATCGCGTCGACGCCACTGGGAATCAGCGCGTTCACATTGAGGTCCGGGAGCCCGTGCGGGATGATGATCGTGCGTGGAGCCAATCCCTCATGGGCCCGGACCGACAACGACACCGAGCCCGCTACACTACGCACTGTAATGGGGCTGTCATCGTGCGCGCCGATCGCGGCCATGTCGTCGGCCCGCATCCACGCCACAGCGTCGGCGGGGCCGTCGCGTCGGCCGCCGTGAATCCAGCTGTTGTGTCCCACTTGTCGTCTCCGTGTGAGCAAACGGAAACCGTCGGGAGCCGTGACTGGGGTCGACTTCAGCCGGGTCAGCTCACCCGCAATCGCCTCGTTCCAGAACCGAACCTGGTGTCGACGTAGATACGCATCGGGCCGGACCCGGCGGACACGGAGGCCGAACTTGGGTCGCGGCAAGAGCCGATCGATACGCCACCGGCCCACCCGCCACATGAGTCCTCGGTGGCCCAGAGCCCACGCGAGCCCACTCAGAATCTGGAAATCGGTGCGCGATTCGCCCCGGGGCGGCAAGACCGGTCCCGCCATCGGGATGAGGGGTCCAGTCTGAAACGGCAGGGCGGCGGTTGCAAGATCCCAGCGTTCGAGCCAGCTGGTGGCTGGCAGGAACACGTCGGTGTGCCGGCCAGTGTGGTTGCGAAATAGATCGACCGTGACCAAGTGGTCGAGCGAGTCAAACGCCTCCCGCAGTCGTTCGCCACCGGGAACTGAGCGCACCGGGTTTCCAGCCAATATGACCATGGCGCGAATCTGTCCCTCGCCGGGCGTTGTGATCTCGTCGGCCAACACACCGCCGGGGAGGGCCCTCAGAACCGACCCGAAACCACCGATACGGCTCGCGTACTGGCGGTGGCCGGCCGTCACGCGTCCCAGCCAGTGTCCAGCAGGAGAGAAGAGGGAGCCGCCGACTCGGTCGAAGTTTCCCGTTACCCAGATCAGCGCCTGGAGCGCGACATACGCGAGGGTGCCAAACCCACCGAACGCGGCCCCGACGGACATATGAAACGCGGTCGCCGGCGAAGCGCAGATTTTCTCTGCCAGCTCCCGAATCACACCTGCGCCCAGCCCGGTTCGCTGACCCGCTTGCTCGACCGACACCGTCCGGGCAGCGGCGAGCATCTGCTCGACACCGTGCACCCGCTGATGGGGAGGGGGTGAACGGCCGAGCAAGTGGAGCAGGGCCATGAGCAGCCATGCATCGGTTCCTGGTGCGATCGCAAGATGTTCACCACACTGTGCGGCGCTTTCGGTGAGCCGGGGGTCCACCCAGACGACATGGCCGCCACGTTCAACAATTCGGTCGAACACGCGCGGGCCGCCGTGAAGGCTCACAAAGCTCGACTGGCTCACAAACGGGTTGGAGCCGATCACTACGGCGAGGTCCGTGTGCTCGAAGTCTGGGATCGGATGAATCAGCGGCGTCCCATGGACGAGCGCCGCGCCGGCAAACTTGTTGGCACAATCCTGGCTGCCCGAGGTGTACACGTTTCGGGTGTCGAGTGCCCGGACAAACTCAAACGCGGCGGCGCCGCCCAAGGTGGTGAACGCCATCGGGTTGCCGATGTAGACACCGACGGCGTGTCGGCCATACCGACCCTGCACCTGACGCAATCGCCCGGCCGCGGTCGACAAGGCATTCTCCCAGCTGACTGGGCACCCGTCGACCTCGGGATGGGTGACCCGTGTCGGATGGGTTGCGACCTCCAGGAAGCGCGTTCCCTTGGCGCACGCGAATCCTCGGCTGAGGGGATGATTCGGGTCTGGGAGAAGTCCGACCGGTACGCCATTTTGATCGGTGTCGACGATGAGTCCGCAGGCGGCCTCACAGATTCGGCAGTATGTCCGCACGCCGTCACTCTACACGGGCTGGTCTGGAGACTAGTAGCAATCCGGGAGATCGGATCGAGGCTCGTGAACCTATCGTAATTGCGTATCATGTCGGTGCGGCAATGTTTCGGCTCGACGTGGGGTCGCTGGTTGCTTCGCGTCAGGAGCCCAGACACCGACATCGTGGGCTATACCCGACCGGTGCGCCGGAGTGTCCCGCCAGTCTTGCGTCAGGAGAATGAAATGTCGTTGAAGACCCCGGCAGAGTATGTGCAGAGCCTCAAGGACTTGAAGATCCGAGCCTATGTCGATGGTGAGCGTATCGAGAGCGTGGCCGACCATCCCGCGATCGCCCCGCATATCAATACGGTCGCCAAGACCTACCAGCTTGCGCATCAGCCAGAGCACGCCGATGTGATGACGACTACAAGTCATCTCACCGGGGAACAGGTCCATCGCTACACACATATTTTTCAGAGCGCCGACGATCTGGTGAAGAAGATCCAGATGCTGCGCTTACTGGGACAGACGACCGGCACTTGTTTTCAACGGTGTGTCGGACTCGACGCGCTGAATGCCCTCTACGCCGCCACCTACGACATCGATGCGGGGGAAGGCACCAGCTATCACGAGCGGTTCAGGTCGTACCTGACTCGCGTCCAGCGTGATGACCTGATGTTGGCCGGGGCGATGACGGACCCGAAGGGGCATCGCGCGCTTCGACCGAGCCAGCAAGAGGATCCTGACCAGTTTGTACGGGTGGTCGAGCGTCGAGACGACGGCGTCGTGATCCGCGGCGCCAAGCTGCACAACACCGGTGGCATCAACTCGCACGAGATTCTGGTGATGCCCGGGACGGGTCTGAAAGAAGAGGAACGTGACTACGCCATTGCGTGCGCGGTTCCAGCCGGTGCCGACGGGGTGGTGTTTATTTTCGGCCGACAATCGAACGACAGCCGAAAGCTCGAGGGTGGGTGCGATATTGGCAATCCTCGTTTTGGGGTGGTGGGTGGGGAGGCCATGGTCGTGTTCGATGATGTGTTCGTGCCTCATGACCAGATCTTTTTGAACGGGGAAACCTCGTACTGTGGTTCATTGGTGAACTACTTTGCCACCTGGCACCGTGCGAACTACGGGGGGTGCAAGGGCGGGAATGCCGATGTGCTGATTGGGGCGACCGCGAAGATGACCAAGGTGCTCGGCACGGAGAAGAACGCTGTCGTTCGTGACAAGTTGGTCGAGATGATTCACATGAACGAGACGACCTACGCCTCGGCCATCGGAGCCAGCGCCATGGGATACCCCCTTCCGTGCGGGGCCTACATGGTCGATCCTATGATGGCCAATACGGTGAAGCAGAACATCACACGCAATACCTATCAGATCGGTCGGCTCAGCCACGACCTGGCCGGTGGGTTCTTGGCGACGATGCCGGGAGGGCGGTCGTTCGAGAACCCGGAAATCGCCGAGGATGGGGAGAAATACAGTCGGGCCAACCCCGAGTATGAAGCCAAGGATCGGATCAAGCTTGGTCGATACATCGAGAATATGACCAGCGTGACGACCCTGGTGGAGGCGATGCATGGCGCCGGTTCGCCGCAGGCGCAGCGTATCGTGATGCTGGGACAGGCCGACATTGAGAAGAAGATCTACATGGCTGAACAGGTCATCGACGGAGACGACGACGTCGAGGGGTTGCCTTTGCCCGGGAAGTCAGCAGCAGAATAGTCACACAACACGTGGCGGCGTCCTCGGTCCGGACGTGTGATGGAACAGTGTTATGGCGATCACACTCATGGTGAATGGGCGGGCTGATTCGCTCGGCATCGAAACCGAGGCGCCGTTGCCGTGGGCGCTCGGCGACACACTGCGACGCACCGCGCGTGCGCGGTTCCACACTCCGACAACGGTAGATGGGAGCGCTCTCTATGGGACGATTTTTCGCGGCCCGATCTGCTCTGCGCCGCGGTGGATATCGCACCCGTGCAGGGCGCCGCCTGGTGTCCGTTGACAGAGCTCCCGGCGCGACGATGTCGGACGTGCGTCGTGTGGTCCAGCTAGCCGAAGCCGTCGTCTGGTGGCGGACAGCTACTGGCCGACCCGACAG
>JAYZGM010000223.1:0-5566 GCA_036336225.1 Acidobacteriota bacterium
TGAACGCCACCCCGGCGATCGACTGGGCGGCGTTGAGCATCTCGAGCGTTACGGTCTCGGCATCCTGCGCGACGGCCGCAAGCGCCCCCGGCAGCAACGACGAGCCCATCCCGACGGCCGAGCAACAGGTGAGAAACCGGCGCCGGTTGACGGTCGAGCGTTCTGCGTCCATTCCTCGTATCTCCTTCCTGTGGATTGGATAGCAATGGTACTGTAGAAGACGGACGTACTCGCTCCACATCAGTAGGAGGCAGCTCGATGAGGTCTTGTCTGTCCCGTCTCACCAGCGTATGGACGACCGTAGCGGTCTTGAACGCCGGCGGTGCGCTGGCCCAGACCTCGGATACTCGTCTTGTGACCGCCGTCGCCCGGCAAGACAGCGAGACGGCGCGACAGCTGCTTGACACAAACATCGACGTCAATGCCACCCGTGCCGATGGGGCAACCGCCCTTCTCTGGACCGCGCACTGGAACGACGTGGCGATGGCCGACCGTTTGATTCGCGCCGGGGCGAACGTCAATGCGGCCGACGACCACGGCGTCACCGCGCTTGAGCGGGCTTGCGAGAACGGGAGTCTCGCCATGGTGACACTTTTGCTGGCCGCCGATGCTGACCCGAACGTCGCGCGCGCGAGCGGTCTCACCCCCCTGATGACAGCCGCACGAACCGGCCAGGTTGAGGTGGTTCGCGCGCTTCTCGCGGCCGGTGCCGACGTGTCCGCCGTGACAGGCGAGACCCGGTCGAGCGCGCTGATGTGGGCGGTATCTGAGCGACACGGAGACATCGCGCAGCTGCTACTTGCACACAACGCCAATCCTCAGGCTTCGACCGCGACGGGGTTCACACCCCTCATGTTTGCCATCGGCAACGGCGACCTCGAGCTGATCGATACGCTCATCGCCGCTGGGGTTGACGTGAACCAGACCGGTGCGGACGGTACCCACGCCCTGCCATACGCCATCGTCAGCGGCCAGGACCGCGCCGCGCTCAGGCTGCTCGACCGGGGAGCGGATCCCAACGGAACATTGGGTGGGGTCACCGCCCTGCACGCGGCCGCCGGCGATGTCGCGAACTGGCTTGGTGAATGGGCCCGCAGACACGGGCAGGAGCGTTTTTCATCGGTCTATGGACGAAGCCGGCTCACACCCAGTCGGCGGCTTCCGCTCGTCAACGCGCTCCTCGCTCGCGGGGCGGACCCGAATGCCCGTATCACCCCCTGGGCGATGTTCATGAACTACATTGGTTACCCGACGAAGGGCGCGTTCGAGCCCTTCGCGTGTGGCACTGGCGACCTGCGGGGCGCCACACCGTTGTGGGTCGCGGCGTACGGGTCGAACGGAGGGGCGTCAGCTCAGATGGGCTTTGGCGGGCTGTTCTCGAGTCAGCCGGTGAGTGGCGCTGACATCATCAGGGCCCTGCTGGCCGCAGGCGCCGACCAGCACCTCACAACTGCAGATGGCACCACGCCGTTCATGGTTGCCGCGGGACTTGGCCGCGCGACCTACACCCCACGAGAGCCTCGCGCCCTACGGGCCCCGAGCGCCGAGGAGGCGGTGGCGGTGCTACTCGAGGCGGGGGCAAACCTCAACGCCGTCAATGAGGCCGACTTCACGGCGCTTCATGGTGCGGCCATGCGTGGTTTGAACGAGGTCGTTGAATACCTGGTCGCGAAAGGGGCCGATATCAATGCACGGGACTTTCGTGGCCGGACTGCGTATCGCATGGCCGAGGGCTCCAAGCAATCCTTCCAGTTTCAAAGCTGGCCAGAAACGGCCGCCCTTCTCGCATCGCTGGGGGCGAACACCAGGTTGGGGATCCCGGGCACGGTCCAAGAGCGACTGCGGGACGCCACGCGCACCGACCAGGACTAACACTCACTCAGCATCCCCAGCGAGCTGGGCCCACAAATAGGCATACTCGAGCGCGAGCATCCGGGCGCGCTGTTCGGGCGTGACCCCCGCTCCGTGGCCACCTTCGGTATTCTCGTAGTAGTACACGTCGTGGCCTTGGGCCTGCATCTTCGCCGCCATCTTGCGCGCGTGCCCGGGGTGTACCCGGTCATCCCGGGTGGTCGTGTTGATGAATGGCCGCGGGTAGTCGCGACCCGCGTGTACGTTCTGATATGGCGAGTACTGGCTGATGAACGCCCATTCCTCGTCAAGGTCCGGGTCTCCATACTCTGCCATCCAGCTCGCTCCCGCCAAAAGCTTGTTGTAGCGTTTCATGTCGAGCAGGGGCACGGAGATGACGACCGCCCCATACAAGTCGGGCCGCTGGGTCATGGCGACCCCGGTGAGCAACCCGCCGTTGCTTCCACCCTCGATGCCCAAACGCTCGGGAGAGGTGTACCCTCTCCGAATCAGATCCTCCGCCACGGCAATGAAATCATCGTACGCGCGCTGCCGGTTCTCCTTGAGCGCGGACCGGTGCCATGCGGGCCCGAATTCACCGCCGCCTCGTAGATTGGCCACCACATACACACCTCCCCGCTCGATCCACGCCTTCCCCCGCACCGCGCTATACCCGGACAGCATCGGAATCTCGAAGCCACCGTAGGCATACAGCAGTGTGGGATGGCTACCGTTCAGCGCAAGGGCATCCTTCGCCACCACGAAGTAGGGAATGCGTGTGCCATCCTTTGACGCGGTCTCGAACTGATTGATCTGGAGTCCGGACGCGTCGAATCGGTCGGGCGACTGTCGCACCGATCGAATCGAGCCATCGTCGTCGTGCAGATACAAGGTGGTGGGTTGTAGGAAGCTCGAATAGGAAAAAAAGAAACGGTTCGAATGCAGGTCGACGTCGTTGACGCCGACACTGCCCATCCTGGGGGCATCGATCCGCGCACCCGTCCACGCGCCGTCCGTAACCTCATACCTCCACAGCTGACCCTCGACGTTGTCCAGCACGCTGACCAACAGCGAATCGCCGGCCGGCGTGGTGCCTCGTACAGTCGATCGCGGACCGGACTCAACGATCACCGAAAAGTCGCGGTCACCCGTGAGGAAATCGTCCAGCGCCGTCGCAATCACCGTCCCCGTAGCGAACGTCCGTCCCGCAACCGTCCATGGTGTCCGAACATACACGACCAGGTGGTCGCCGACGATGCCGGGGTCCGCATCCGATGGCACGTCGATCTTGCGAAGCTCACCATCGCGAAGGATGTAAAGGAAGCCGTCAAAGAACTCGGGACGATGCATGATGGCCGGTACCGAGCCTTCACGAGTCTCAAACGATTGTGCGAACACCCCCATGTCGGTCGTCTCCGCTTCGAAGACGACTCGCGCCTCCCGTAAGGACGTGCCCCGCGTCCACAACTTGACTGTCCGAGCATATCCGGATGTGGTCATGGAACCGGATCCGGCGTCGGTGCCCACCAGAAGTGAGTCCGGATCGATCCAGGCCACCGAGCTCTTCGCCTCTGGCAAGAAGAACCCATCTTCAACAAACGACGCAGACGGTAGATCGAACTCTCGCGATTCGGTGGCATCCGACCCTCCACGCGCGAGATTGACCAGACAGTGTCGATACTCCGGTGCCAGACAGGTCATGCCCGCGAACGCCCAGGGCACACCCTCGGACTCTGCCAGCGCATCGATATCCAGCACCGTCTCCCACTCGGGATCACCGGCGAGATAGTCTTCCAGTGTCGTGCGACGATAAATCCCTCGACGGTGCTCAGCGTCGGTCCAGAAGTTGTAGACCACCTCACCAACCGTGCTCGGATAGGCGATGCGGTCCTGAGCCGTCAGGATCTCGAGCGCATCGTCGTAGAGCGCGCGAAACGCGTCGGTCTCGCCAAGCACTCCCAAGGTCTCCGAGTTTTGTGCTTCCACCCAGCCAAGTGCGTCGTCGCCCTCCACTTCCTCGAGCCAGAGAAATGGGTCTTCCTGCCACGTCTGCGTCGCAAGCGTCAGCACAACACAGACCAGAATGATGATGACGGCGCACGTCTTCATGATGTGTCTCCGTATCGGCGTCAAACGGTGCGTGAGTCCACTACCGACCCCGCCCGACGAGGGCTTCCGGTCGAACCAATGGAGGCGCGTCGAGACTAGCGATTATCGCGCGCCGCCGCGGCCTCTTCCACCCGGGCGCCAGCAAGGATCCCCTCCATCCCGATGTTGCCTTCGTGGCAGGCATACTCAAACAAGGCGTCTTGACTCCGATCCAACGGCACCATGGCCGTCCAGGGTCGGGTCCAGGTGGTCGGATCGTTCACCGTGATCTGATATTCCAGCCGGTCGGGACCAGCCAGAGTAAACCGTTCGATCAAATGAAGGTTCTCCGCCGCACCGTGGTATCCGCTCTTGGGGGAGTAGTTCGTGGTCTCGACCACGAGCACGTCCCCCTCCCAATGCCCACGAGAGTCTCCGTGCCACAGACGAATCGCCTCGGGGACATGCGGCGTATCGTCGATCGGGATAACACGGGCGTCATGAATCATCTCCCCAAGCATCACGACATGGCTCGGGGTCTGAAAGATCTGGTAGTAGCTGTTGTACCCGGCCCCAAGACCACCCACTCGAGGAATCCCATAGGTAATACATCGCACCTGTCGGGTCCGATCCTCGGGACCGTCAGCGGGATGCTCGCGGCGATACGCGGCCGCCGCATCAATTCTCGCAACTGCCTCCGGGGTGAGCGCCGGGAGCTTCCCGTCGGCTGGATCCGTGATGAGCGACGTGCGGTCTTCAAATACACGGTCGACCATCCACACCGAGCTGTAATTCCCGGTACCCCCGTCCCGCGACACGTTCCGCTCGATGTCGGCCAATGCCGCGTTGAAGACGCCATCGGCGAACGCGGCGTCGTCGGCTCCACCAAACAGGCGCTCCGCCGAGGCGCGAAGCTGCGCCACTTCCTCTTTGGTAAAGGTCGCTCTGTCGGCGAGCACATCTGGCCGTTCCAGCGGAGTCGCTGCGTTGTTCGCCCACACCCCATTCAAATCGACCTGGTCGGCCGCGGTCCTCGGTGGGTGCCAAATGCCTTGTGCGGTTACCACTGGCCCCAACCACACCGACGCGGCCACCACGACGACCGCCGTCCACAGATATCTCCCGTTACACATCGTTCATCTCCAGACTTCTGTACAGATCCATTGGCGGGCTGACTTCCACCCTACACATTGTCGCCGAAGATCCGGCCAAGGACCCGAGCAAAAACAGACGTCCCGTTTATCGGCCGCGAAGCGCTGGTGTGCAAGTCGAGAGGAGCGCGTAGACCGGGAGCACGCACGCGACGAGCAACACCGACCGACGGGAGGCATCGGCGACAAAGAATGGCGGACGCTTGTGCGCGGGTCCCAAGTCGCCCCACTCGTCGGATCGAGAAACGTCGTCAGTGACGTGTAGCCTACTCGGGAGCACCCAGTAGCACACGGTTCTTCGGCGTGATATCGGCCGGTATGGTCTGTGTCCAAATACGATAGCCGCACCGAACCAAGTGTCTGGCCCGTATGATGTCGATTGCCAAATCGCCCGCGAGCCAACCGTCGAGGCAACCGGTGTCGCCATCGAGCAGGTCATGACAACACGGCACAACCGCGAGTCGAGCACGGACCCC
>JAYZGM010000224.1:0-8921 GCA_036336225.1 Acidobacteriota bacterium
CGGCGATTGCCGTTTCCGGCGTGGATATGGCGGCCTGGGACGCCATCGCGAAAGCCGCCGACCAGCCATTGTGCCGCTTTCTGGGTGGCTCGGTGGGGCCGATTCGCGCCTACAACAGCAATGGCTTGTGGCTGCAGGACGCGGCCGCGGTGGCGGACGAGGCGGCTGTCCTACGCGATGAGGGTGGCTTTACCGGGTTGAAGCTGCGTCTGGGACGGGCACGGTTCAGGGACGATCTCGCGACGCTTGACGCCGTGAGAGACGCGGTTGGCGACGAGATGCACTTGATGGTCGACTTCAACCAGGGGCTGGACCAGGCCGAGGCACTCGCACGGTGTCACGCGTTGGACGACCGTGGGCTCACCTGGCTCGAGGAACCGATCGTGTACGACGACCTCGACGGGTATCGACGCCTGACGGGCGACCTGAAGACGCCGATCCAGCTCGGCGAGAACTTTTACGGCCCGAGATCGCTGTATCGGGCGTTGCACGCAAAAGCGTGCGACTTCGTCATGCCGGACTTCATGCGGATCGGTGGGGTTACGGGGTGGATGCGAGCCGCCGCGATCGCTGGCGCGGCCGGGGTTCCCATGTCCACGCATCTCTACCCGGAGGTCGGTGCGCACGTCATGCGGGTGACTGAAACTGCGCACTGGCTTGAGTGGCAGAGCTGGGCCGACCCCATCCTGATTCGTCCGTCCGAGGTGCGCGACGGGGAGCTTCATATTCCGGAGACGCCCGGCGTCGGGCTTGAATGGAACGAGCCGGCAGTGGCCGCCCATCTCGTCGACTAGATAGGGCGGATGTTGGACACATGACACGCGTCGGAAACGGTTGCAGCCGTCCCCGCCAAGAAGACATACTGTAGGGTCGTTTTCCCTCGTCTTGTGGAAGGAGCATCCCGAATGAAAGCCAGGCTTGGTTCGAGGCTACTGATCGCCGGTCTCTCCGTTCTTCTGGTTCCGCTCGTCGTTAGCGCCCAGCCCAGTGGCCAGACCGTGGAGGTGACCTTTGCGAAGGACATCGCCCCGATCTTGCAGCAGAGCTGTCAGGAGTGCCACCGGCCTGCGTCCGTGGCGCCGATGTCGCTGCTTACCTATCAAGACGTGCGTCCGTACGCGCGAGCCATCAAGATGCGCACGGGGCTGCGAAATGAGCGAGGCGCCATGCCGCCGTGGTTCCTCGAGCGCGATTTGGGGATTCAGCATTACAAGAACGATTCCTCGCTGAGCGAGGAGGAGATTGAGTTGATCGCCCGCTGGGTGGACAACGGCGCGCCACTCGGGAATCCAGACGATTTGCCGCCGCCGCTCGATTTTGGTGACGAGAACGAGTGGGAGATTGGTCAGCCGGATCTCGTTCTGGAGTCGCCTGCGGTCACCGTGCCCGCGACCGCACCGGACAAGTGGACCAACATCGGGACGATACCGACCGGTCTCACCGAAGACCGATATGTGGCCGCGGTCGAAGTGAAGGAGTTCAACGACATTCCGGCCGAGGGGTCCGGTGACACCGTCGGTGGCCGCTACGTGTTTCACCACATGACCTATGCTGCGGTCACACCAGAGGGTGACGACCCGACCAGTGCCACCCGATTCCCGGTGCACGAGGTTGGGAGGAACGCGGACATCTTCCCCGAGAATGCGGGCCGATTGCTCAAAGCCGGCTCATCACTCGAGCTCGAGACGGCGCACTTGCATGCCAATGGCCAGGAGACGACCGGGCATCTGAAGTTTGCGTTTAAGTTGCACCCCAAGGGCTATGAGCCGGAGATCCGACCAGCCCGTAGCCTAGTGGGGAACGGCGTCGACATTGATATCAAGCCGAATGAGACGGGGCAAGAGCTCCACGCTTATCGTGTGCTCGACACACACATGAAGCTCGTCTCGTTCGAGCCTCATCAGCATGCGCCAGGTACCCGGATGTGTCTGGAGGCTATCTGGGGCCACAACATAGAGACGCTGACCTGTGTTGGATACGATCACAACTGGGTGAAGCAGTACATCTACGACGACGATTATGCGCCGCTGTTGCCAAAGGGGACGGTGCTTCACATCATCGGGTGGCTCGACACCACCGCGGCTAACCGCAACGTGGCGGACCCACGAAACTGGTCGGGTGGCGGGCGTCGTTCGGTAGCCAACATGTTTATCGATTTGGGGGAGGCGCTCGAGCTCACCGACGAGCAATTTGAGCGTGAAATGGCTGAGCGACGTGAGCGGCTGGGGCTGCGGCTTGGGGACCACCTTATCGGGTGCCCGCTCTGTATGGCCGACTTCCCGTCGCAGAGGGCCGAGGCCAACGACCAGCCATGACGATGCTGGCGACGACACTCGGGAGACACGCCATGGCGCAAACCAGGCTTGGTCGGGTTGTGGGAGCCGCTGTGGTGACCGGGATGTTGGCGCTCTTGGCCACCAACGCTGACGGGCAAACCCGCTTTACCTATTCGAGAGGTCAGAGCGTGTCACCCGCGTTCGAGGGCTGGTGGGAGAATGACGACGGAACGTTTACGATGTTCTTCGGCTACATGAACTCCAACTGGGAAGAGGAGCTCGATGTGCCGATCGGGCCTGACAATCAGCTCGAGCCTGGGGGACCCGACCGCGGACAACCGACCCACTTCTATCCTCGACGAAATCTGTTCCTCTTCACGGTCGACGTGCCCGCTGATTTTGGCGATCAGGAGTTGGTTTGGACCTTGACGACGAACGGACGGACGGAGCGAGCCTATGGCTCGCTCCGCACCGACTACTTGCTGGACCGACAGACTATCGGGACGGAAATGGGGGCCAACTTTGGTCGGGTGCGTGACGAGTGGCGCACCAACGAGCCGCCGGAGCTGAGTCTGCGCGTCGACCAGCCACGAGCGGTTCCGGTCGGTCAGCCCCTGAGATTGGTTACGTTTACGAGCGACGACGGTGTGCCCACCGGGACCTATGAGCCACCGGCCGTCGAGCCGGGTCAGCCACACCCTGCCTATCGATCCACCCAACAGATCGTGCCCGGGAATCCTCCGGGGCTCCGCTTCTCCTGGATGGTGTATCGTGGCGATGCATCGAACGTGACGTTTGACCCGCCACAGCTCAAGGCCTGGCAGGACACGAGGGTCTACTCATACTCTTCGTGGTCGCCACCCTATATCCTGCCCGACGTTCCGGAAGATGGGCGATGGGAAGTGGTCGTGATCTTTGATGCGCCCGGAACGTACGTGCTCAGGGCCATTGCCGGTGATAGCGCGCTGACGACGAGCGAGAACGTCACGATCACCGTGACCCAGTGACCGCATTCGCGGCAACCTGTGGCCTGGCCGACCGCGTTGGAGCCAGACGGCTGTGTCAACATTGAGGAGTCCGTTTTGGCCGCTGAGATGCGGGCGGCCGATGTTGTGACGCGGGTTTCAAGCCGGTTGTGGAAGGAGATTGACGACGATGACAAAGTGGCAGAGTGCGCAGACGACGGGGTCGGCTGCGATCATGGCGGTGTTACTGTTCGCAGGTTCGGTGGCGGCTCAGGATGTACCGCGCGCATTCGATGGCAACCCCGACCTCAACGGTGTGTGGCAAGCCATCGGGACGGCCCATTGGGACATCCAGGACCACCCCGCAAGCGCCGGTCCTCCTGACATGGGGGCGATCGGCTCGATCCCGCCTGGTCAAGGGATCGTTGTGGGAAATGAGATTCCGTATCGTCCCGAGGCGCTCGAGCAGAAGCAGCGGAACTTCGAGAACCGCTGGACCGATGATCCGGAGTTGAAGTGCTTCATGCCGGGTGTTCCCCGTGCCGCGTATCTCCCGTATCCGTTCCGGATCATCCAGGGCGATCAGAAGATCATGATCGTGTACGGGTTTGCCGAGGCGAATCGCACCATCCACATGGACAAAGAGAATCCTGAGGCGCCGCCGCTCGACACCTGGATGGGTCGGTCCCATGGGAGCTGGGATGGAGACACGCTTGTGGTCGACGCGCAAGGGTTTAACGGCGAGCAGTGGTTCGACCGGGCTGGCAACTTCGCGAGTAACGGCCTCTACGTAGTGGAGCGTTACACCCCGATGGGCGAGAACGCCATCATGTATGAGGCGACCATCGAGGATCCGAATGTTTTCACCGAACCCTGGACGATTCGTTTGCCGCTTTATCGCCGACTCGAGGAGAACGCCCGCGTGCTCGAGTACAAGTGCGTCGAGTTCTCCGAAGATCTCATCTACGGTCACTTGCGAAGAGAGCCCACCCGATGAACTTGCTGATTGGAGGTCGTGTAATGCCCCGGACCCCCCTTGCGTCGCTCCTATTCGTTGTGGTCGGTCTGTTTCTACAGCCGGCCGACGTGCGTGGGGCAGACTATCACCACGTGCACCTGACGACGTCCAACGCTACCGAGGCGATTAGCTGGTACTCACGTTATCTCGACTGTGAACCTCTGGCCGACCGCGACGACGGTGTCGATTGCGGAGGCGCACAGGTTGTGTTCGATTCACGACCGACTCTTGGTAGTAGTCAGCGCACTGGCATTGACCACATTTCGTTTTCCTATGCTGACCTGACCGCAAAAATGGCGGCGCTAGAGGCGGTTGGGGTGGGAGGCTCCGGGGTTCGGCTCCAACGATTCGAGGACGGGGCGACGTTGCGAGACATACCTGGTCTCTTTAAGTATGGGTTTATTTTCGACCCGTGGGGGACGCGTATCGAGCTCGTGGAGGACACCGAGACGCTGGGGTTCCATCACATTCATCTGAGCGCGATCGACCCGGCAGCGACATTGGCCTGGTATCAGGAAATGGTTGGTGGTGAGACCGCACGGTTACGAGACCGGCTAGACGGGCTTCGCCTTGGGGACGTCTGGCTGCTTGCCATGCGTCACGAGGACGGGCAGCCGGCCGGGACGGCAGGTCGCGCCATCGATCACATCGCGTTTTCGGTGGACGATCTGGATACGGCATCCGGGGGCCTGCGTGACCAGGGTGTCGAGTTTTTGACTGAGCCGATGGTGCCGCAACGCGCCCGGACCGCCGCGCAACGGGCATTTGTTCGTGGGCCTGACAACGTGAGCCTAGCGGTAGTCGAAGAAGGGTTCGCTGGTGTCGATGCCGAAACGACCGCCCGGACGGATATCACCACTGAGCAACGGGTCTACACCGTTCCGCGCACGCCATGGGGGACCCCCGACTTCCAGGGCGTGTGGACCGGTGACGCGGCTCATGGGATTCCACTGGAACGTCCAGAGGACCTGTCTGAGGTCGCGGTGCTCACCTCCGATCAGGCGGCCGCACGTCGTGAGCGTGGCACCCTGGGCAGCATTTGGGGATATGAGGCCGAGTGGCGGGATACCACGCTGGGCTATGTGAAGTCGGCGCCGTCGCGTCAGGTCGCGATGATCATCGATCCACCGGACGGGCAACTTCCACCTAGGACCCCGAGAGGCGAAGAGATGGTGGCGGCCGCGGCCGCCGTGGCCGACGTGCGACGGGGGACCGGATCGGTGGCCGGCCCAGAAGACTTGAGCTCGTGGGTGCGATGCATCACCCGGAGTCTTGTTCCGACCCCTGGCGTCTACAACAACGGTGTCCAGATCGTACAAGGGCCGAATCATGTGGCTCTGCAACGGGAGATGATCCACGAGACTCGTGTTATTCCTACTGATGACCGTCCGCATGTCGGGGCAGAGATCACCTCCTGGCTGGGCGACTCGCGCGGGCACTGGGAGGGTGACACGCTGGTGGTCGAGATCAGAAACTTCAATGGCAGGGCACCCTACCAGGGATCAAGCGATGCGCTCACCATGACGGAGCGGTATACGCGAACTGGTCCCGATACCCTCGAGTATCAGTTCACCATCAACGATCCTGAGGTCTGGACTCGGCCGTGGACCGGGATGTTCACGTTCGTCAGGGACGAGACCCAATACGAGCTGGTGGAGTACGCTTGTCACGAAGGAAATTACGGGATGACCAACATCCTGAGCGGTGCCCGCGCTCGAGATGCCGAAGCCGCGGGTGAACGTTAACTGGCGGTGGTGTGAGTGAAAGTCTTGAATAGTGAGGGAATGATGATGCGAAACAAAGTTGTCACGCTGGCAGCAATTGTTGGGGTCGGAATGATCGCGGCCACGGCACAGGTAGTGGCGCACCACGCGTTCGCCGCTGAGTTCGATGCGAATAGTCCCGTCCGGCTCCGAGGCAAGATCACGAAGATGGAGTGGATCAACCCTCATTCGTGGATGCATCTGGACGTGACGAACGAAGACGGCACGGTCGACAGCTGGATGATCGAGGCTGGTCCCCCAGGAGCGCTCGTACGACGCGGATGGTCCAAAGACTCCGTGAGCCCTGGGATTGAAGTAATGGTAGAGGGGTATCAGGCGATTGACGGGGCGTTCCGTGCGAATGGCCGCGACGTCACCTTTCCGGACGGTCGTCGGTTGTTTGCTGGTTCGTCTGGCACCGGGGCACCACTCGATGGCCGGGATCCAACCGAGCGTCGCTAAAAGAACACGCTGTGGACACCCCTACTGTCGTGGCCGGTCGCCACGGCACACGCCAGGACACGTAGGGGTGTCCGCCACTCCGCCTCGTACCCGGTTCGGGTAATTCGTTACGCGAATTCCTGACGCGGTCTCCCGCCAGAGGGTATCGCTGCTCGACCACAGATGTGTAGTGTGCGCTCTCGTCGCGCCTTGTCATCAGGGCCAGCGTTACGGGCTCATGCTACGAAGAGCACGATGACAGGACACTAGAACGTCACATTGAACATCACACGTCCTGTCCGAGGAATTGACGGGTGAAAGTGAATGTCGTCGATCCCCTCGGCCGGCTCACCGGGGAGTCGCGATGTGTAGTAGTAGTCGATGTCCGATACGGCACTATTGAGCAGGTTGAATCCTTCGAAGACGATGTTCATCTCTTCGTTGATGGTCAGACCGATCTCACCGTTCCAAATAGTGGTGGCCTCTGACAGGACGCTGGCGTCTTCGAGCAATGGTCTCGGTCCGAAGTGTCGCAATCGGAGACTTCCGAATATTCGTTGGGTCGGTACGACCGTGAGAGCCGCGGCCACCACGCGATCGAGGGCGCCCGGAATGAAAGCACCGGCGGGGTCATCGTCAGCGAATCGAGCCCGTGAGAGGGAGACGTCAAGCTCAGAGGTGACCCACTCGTTGAAACGCATGTAGTTCGTCCACTCTACCCCCAGCCGGTGGCTGGGTCGGCTGGCTTCGGCGATGCCGGCGTCACCTACGAAGATCAATTCCGAATCAAAGCCGAGATACCAGAGCGCGACCGTGGACTGCAACCCTGGAACGGCAACGGTCCGCACCCCAACTTCTGCGCCTCGTGCGGGCACGAGTGGATCTTCACTGGCCACACGTTCGCTCGTGATCGGGTCGACGATAGTCGTCGCGGCGCGTGGGTCATTACTGTGGAAGCCGCGTCCATAGTTCAGATAGACCTCGGTGGCGCGCCATGGTCCCAGCACCGCCGTGACCTTCGGGCTCACCAACCCCGACGTGCCGTCGCCGGTATTGAGAGGGTTGCGGGCCCGCACGTCGTATTGGTAGAAGTCTCCACGGATGCCGAGGGTCGTGCGAAAGACGCGTGCCCATTCGATCTCGCTCTGACCAAAGAGACCGATGGTGGTCTGGGCGACCGTGTCGTCGCGGATGGTACCGGTCCTGAGCTGGGCCACCGTGTTGTAAAGACCCACTGTCCCGACCGTGTCGTGTCGTACCGAGACGCCGACTGCCGATTCGGACGGTCGCGCGAGTATCCGCCCCAATCGGCGGTGGACGACCTTTGCTCCCGAGACCCAACGCCGCCCCTCCTGCTCGACCTGGTCTCCATCGACGGGGTTCTCGAGGAAGTAGGTGAAGTTCTGGAACAGATTGAGTCCTCCGCGCAGTGCGTAACCGGTTACCCGCGTGGAGCGATTCCCGGCGGATTGGAGCCCATCGAACGCGACACTGTAGCGATAGGTGCGGCCCGCATCGGTTGAATCGATGTTCCCAAATCGAGAGATCTGTCCGGTCTCGATGGCGCGGCGAGGAATCTGGTCGGTGGCGTTCCACTCACCGGAGTAACCCATGCCGGTGACTGAGAACCCGTTCTGCCGGTCCCCTTGGCTATACCGAACTATGCCATTGGCTTTTCGGAATTCGTCCGGTCGAACCCACGGGCCATTATTCTTGCTGAGCTCAAGCGCAACAAGTAGATTCCCCGGCCCGACTTGAGGGGAGACCGCCCCCAATACTCGGCCCCATCCTTGGCCACCGCCGCTCAGACTAAACAGCGGGCGGTCGAGTTCATTGAGGTAGCTGATATTCGCCGACCCGGCGGCCGAAAAGTCGCCGTGTTCTGCGAAGTAGGGGCCCTTGGTGTATTGCACCCCGCTCACAAGCTCGGGGATGAGCAAGTTGACGTCGCTATAGCCGTGCGCGTGGGCGCCCGACGATTCGTTCATCGGCACCCCGGCGACTGTGGTGGCGAAGTCGGAGCCGTGGTCGAGATTGAATCCCCGCAGGTAATACTGATTCGCCTTACCTTCTCCACTGTGTTGGCTTGTGATGAAACCAGGCACGGCTTCGAGGACCTCACCGGGGCGCATGATCGGTCGTGCCTTGAGCTGTTCGGAGGTGATGGCTCCGACACTGGCCGATGTGGCTACGCCCACGAGGTTTTCTCGAGGGTTCTCGAGATCGGCGATGTTCCGAAACGTACGACTTCCGGTGACCACGACATCCGCGGTTATTCCCAAGGTCAGCATCGCGTTGACCTGATTTTCGCCGGCCGCAAGGTTGACGTCACGCCGAATCGTCGAGAAGTTGATCAATAGGAATGTGACGGTAGCCGGGCCGGTTGCCACCTTCTCGAACAAGAAGGTTCCATTGTCATCCGCTGTCGTCGTTCGCTCGTCCGACACGCCGGTCAGCT
>JAYZGM010000225.1:0-22146 GCA_036336225.1 Acidobacteriota bacterium
CTTTTCGAACCGAGAGCTTGTCCTTCATCACCACGGGGAACACCTTGGGTAGCCACGCTCCCACCGCGAATACAAACGACCCCGCGCTGACGGTCTCTCCCGACGAGAGTCTCACGGTCTGTAGCCTCCCTCCCGCGCGTGCCTCCGGCGCGACCTTTCCCAGCATCACCTGGCCGCCCTTGTTCTTGAATGCTGTCGCCACCGCCAGGTTGGCGTCACGGGGTGAGAGCACGCCACCCCAGGGGTGATAGAACGCGAAGTGCTCTTCGCTTGGGGGCGGCGCCTGTGGCCAGCGTCGCATCAGATCGTCGTGTGAGAGCACCTCGTAGGGGACCTGGTGCTTGTCGAACAACGCTCGCTCCGTGCTTTGTCGTGCCGTCCAGTCGCGTCGGAACGACAGTGCCCCACACTGGTAGAACATGTCGGTGCCAAACTCCGACTGACGAATCTTCCATTGTTCGCACGCGTCCCGCGCCCAGAGCATCTCGTGCTCGTTCTCACCGTAGGTGAGACGCATCCCTCGTATCTCGCCCTTGGAGCTCGATTTCGAGTTTCCGGGACTGTATTGGTCGATCAGGACCACCGACAAACCCATCTCGCGCAGGTTGAGCGCGGTCCAGTTGCCCATCACGCCGCCGCCGATGACCGCCACGTCCACAGTGACACCGTTGTCCGTTCGCCGCGTTGTCTGTGCGGACGGTGATTCCCCGCGCCGGGTCGTCGCGCTCAGGTCGACGCCTCTTCCGATGGCAAAGGTTCCGGCACTCGCGCCAGCTGTCTTGATAAAGCTCCGACGGTTCATCTGTGCCTCCTCCGACTAAAAGGGTCCGTTCAACGACTGGACCGACGTTTCCGCTGGCGGCGTGCTTCGACGACGCTATCCACGTATTGGCCAGCGACTTGGCGCGTTCTCAGAGAGTGGGGTATTCTGAATCAACAGTAGCAGATTGGTACACGTCTGTGGGTCTGCTTCGGCAGACGTTCATTGCAGCAGGGAGATCCAGTGTGTTTCGATATATAACCGGCAGGACGCTGTTTCCTATCGCGTCGGCCCTCACCCTTGCGGTAGGGATAGGCGCCCCGGCCGCCGCGCACGCACAGTCAACCGCTGGTGTCGGTTTCGACCCGGCCGCGGTCACGTTTCACAAGGATATCGAGCCGATCCTGCAGCGCAGCTGTCAGAACTGTCACCGGGAAGAGTCTGTCGCACCGATGTCGTTGCTGACCTATGAGCAGACCCGCCCGTGGGCGCGTTCGATGAAGCGCCGGACCGGCATGGGGCGACGCGCCGGGGTCATGCCACCGTGGTATGTCGAGCAGAACATTGGCATCCAGGAGTACAAATTCGACCCCTCGCTCAGTGATACGGAAGTGGCGATGATGGCAGCCTGGGCCGACAACGGCGCGCCCCGTGGCAACCTGGAAGATGCCCCGCCGCCCCGCGATTTCGGTGACGGTGGCTGGACCATCGGTGAGCCAGACCTGATTACGGTGCTCCCGGAAGTGATCATTGGCGGGGACCAGCCTGACTGGTGGGGCGAAATCGAGACGACGCCTGTCGGCAATACCCGCGACCGCTATGTCGAGGCGCTCGAGTTCAGGGAAATCAACGATGTGCTGGACACCGAGGACTCGCGCGAGACGGTCGGCGGACGGTTTGTCTTCCACCACATGATCTGGAGCACACAGGTCATCGGCGACGATGGCGCGCAGGATGAGACGCGTTCGGAGCCAACGACTACCGGCTGGCCGGTCCACGAAGTAGGTCGCAATGCCGATACGTTCGATCCTGAGGCGGGCCGGCTGCTGGCGGCGAATTCCAGCGTGGTGTCGAACTCGGTGCATCTGCATTCAAACGGCAGGGACACGAGGTCGCACTTGGAAATCGCTTGGAGGTTCCACCCCGACGGATACAAGCCGAAGCTGAAGCGAGCGTCGCGCTCGTTGGGCGATGGGCTCAACATCGACATCAGACCGGAAGAGACGGACCAGGAGCTCCACGCCTACACGGTGCTACAGACACACCAGAAGCTCACCACCTTCGAGCCGCACCTGCACGCACCTGGGCAACGGATGTGTCTGGAAGCGATCTGGGGCAACCACATCGAAACGCTCACGTGCGCCGGGTATGACCACAACTGGGTACGTACCTACGAGTATGCGGACCACACGGCGCCGATTCTGCCGAAGGGCACCATCCTGCACATCATCGGCTACATGGACAACACGATCGCAAACCGGAACGTGCCCGATCCACGTAACTGGCAGGGGTCGGGCAATCGGTCCGTCACCAATATGTTCATTGACCTCGGCATCGGTGTGCAACTGAGCGACGAGCAGTTCCTCGAGCAGATGGAAGAGCGTCGGCAGGCGATTGAGTGGCGACTGGGCGACCATGTCATCGGCTGCCCGTTGTGTCCGTATGACGACCTTACGATCGCCGATGTATCGGACGACGACGAAGCCGATGACGACGGTGAGTCTGAGACAGGGGAGACCGCCGAGACGGCCGCCCAGCAGCAGTAGTTGGCCGCCGGCACGCGGCCGGCGTCGGTCCGGGAACTAAGAGGTAGTGGCATCAATGCATGGCGGATTTCTCCGTCGGCTCCGGCTGACGGACAACGTTGTAATGCTGTGTCTGACGATGGCAATCCTGGTGCCCACACAGGTGGGCGCGCAGCGGTTGAGCTATTCGAGCGGTCAGAACATCTCACCCGCCTACGAGGGCTGGGAGCGGGACGTCGACGGCTCGCGTCATTTTTTGTTCGGTTACATGAATCGCAACTGGGAAGAGACGCCCACGGTGCCGATCGGTCCGGACAACAACATCGAGCCCGGCGGACCGGACCTGGGGCAAGCGACGCATTTTCAGCCTCGACGAAACCGTTTTGTCTTCCGGGTCCCGGTGCCGGACGAGTTCGAGGTGGACGACGAAATGGTCTGGACGCTCACGGTGAACGGTGTCACGGAGCGTGCCTACGCCACGTTGCGGCAAGACTATTTCGTGGACTCGATGGTTCGGGCCTCTGAAAACGGTGCCCTCGGAGCTGGCACGAGCAGCCCCACGATCCGCGCGAACCAGAGACCGAGTCTGCGGATCGAAGGCGAGATGACGCGCACGGTGCGTGTGGGTGAGCCGCTGACTCTGGTCGCCGTCGCCGCGGACGACGGCGTGCCCGAATCGCCTCGCAAGCGGTTCGAGCGGTTCGATCCCAACCTGACCCGTCGCTGGCGGCCCAGCACCCGTGTGACCGTGAATACTGAGACCGGGTTACGTGTGTCGTGGTTTCTCTACCGGGGCGAGAATCGGGTCAACTTCGAGCCGTCGCAGGTGAGCGTCTGGGAGGACACACGTACCGGCGCCTATTCCCCGTGGGCCCCGCACTTCATCAACCCCGACCCGCCGGATGACGGGACATGGACGACGGAGGCCACGTTTGACGCTCCTGGGACCTACGTGCTCCGCTGCCTGGCTGCCGACGGCGCCCTGGATGTCTCCTACGACGTGACGGTGATCGTCACCGAGTAGTGTGTTCCGCACCGGACCGGCTTTTTCCACACCGGCGTCAACTAACGGACAGATTCAACGAGCGACGTAGATATCGGCTTTTGCTGAGCGCGCTGGGTGTGGTGCTAGGGACCGCCCACCCGAGCGCCGTGCAAGAGCCACATCTGGCGATCGAGGCACACCGGATTACCGAAAAACTGCACATGCTCGTCAGCGACGTCGACATCATCATCACCGGCACTGGGATACGCTGCTCGCCTGGAGCGATCGGGTGGAATACCGAGAGTTCTACATGAACCCCTACGACCAGACGCAGCAGAGTCTCGACGCCGGGCGCGGTGTCGAGGAGGCGATCGCCGCCTACGAGAGACCGGTGCGATACAGTGAGTTTACGGCTAACCCGAGTGGCCCCTTCAGCGTCGGCGCCATCGTGCGCTACATCTGTCAAGGGAAGTAGTCACACTCGAAGCCAGGGCCACCTGGGTGGCGAGCCTGGCGGCTCAGCCGGAGACCGCCGCGTGCTGATACCACTCGGCCGATTCCTTGCCCGGCTCGGGGAGAATCTTCCCAGCTTCCATGGTCCACGATGCCGGTGTTTCACTGATACGCCCGCTGACCTGCTCGGGCGGCACCTTGGCGATTTGCGAGAATTTTTCCAGCAGACCGGCCAGAATCCGAGCCTTTAATGCCGGCGGCCGTCCGCCGCGGTTTCCCCCGGCGATGAAGTACGGCGTCTCGAACGTGATGACACCATTGCCGTGCGTGTCAGCGATCTCGGTGGCCCCGGTGGATTCCAGAAACACGACGTGGACGAAGTTGCGCGGCGCACCCGACGCGCCACAATGCACATCGGTGAACGCCTTCGCGATCTCAACGCGCTGATTATTGGTCAGCGCGCCCTCGGGAATCACACAGCGATACAACGGCATCGTTCCCTCTCTTTCGTTTCCTTCGAGAACATCACCCACTCCAGCCTTCGTCACGGGCCGCCACGACCAACTCGTGCTCGGACGTACCCGAGAGACGACACCAGGTGTCGCCAATCGTCCTCAGTAGTCGCTGGCGGGTCGCGTCATCACAGCCGTCCGGAATGTGGCCGCGGACCAGCGACGTCGTCGAGGGCAGGCCGCCCCGAAAACCGAAACCTCTCTGGATGACCACCCACGAGATGTTGACGGGACCGCTCTCCGGACCGAGGATGTCGAGACACACGGTCTCCAACGACGACGCGATGTTGGGTCGAAGATGTTCGTCGATACAACCCTCTTGCACGGTGCATTCGAAGCTCACCATGGTGCAACTATCCCACAATGGCGCGCGGCTGGATAGCTCCGGGACGTCGCCACTGAGCACATGTTCGGGACGTCTTCCCACACGCTCCACCGGCCGTCGCGCGTTCGGTGGAGACACCCCTGGAGGGCCGATGCCCGCCATGCTCCGGGACACGCCGGTGGGTGTCGCCGTGGCCCGTCTGGACGTACCGCAGTCGGTCACGACGTTGAACGACCGCTGTCTTTCGAAGTCGGTGGATGAGCGCGGTCAGAGCGGCTCGAAGGGTGGCGAGCCACGGGACAGGTTCCCGAGCCCGGTCTGTTCTTACGCACGTGTTTCGCTATGATGCATCTGCGCGTCGTGGCAGAGGGCGTGGCTGGAGGTTAACTGATGAGTGCTGTTCCTGTCTCACGTCGTCGTTTCATCACCGGCGTGTCGGCGTCGGCCGCCTCGCTGATGGTGGTGCCCCGGCACGTGCTTGGCCGTGGGTTCCAGGCTCCGAGCGACACACTCAACATTGCGGGCGTCGGGGTCGGCGGGCGTGGGCGAGCCGACGTCCGGGGCTGCGCCAGTCAGAACATCACGGCGCTGTGTGACGTCGACCCGGAGTTGGCGGCCCGTACCTATGCCGAGTTTCCCAAGGCGACCACCTACATCGACTACCGGGTCATGTTCGACCGTGAGCCGGATCTTGACGCGGTGATCATCGCGACACCGGACCACACGCACGCCGTCATCGCGATGGAGGCGATGCGACGGGGCAAACATGTTTACTGCGAGAAACCACTGACCCGCACCGTCGCCGAGGCTCGGGCACTGGCCACCATGGCTACCGAGCAGGGCGTGGCGACCCAGATGGGGAACCAGGGGCACGCGGGGGAAGGCACTCGTCAGATTCGCGAGTGGATCGACGCGGGCGCGATCGGCACCGTGCGCGAGGTGCAGTACTGGACCAATCGGCCGATCTGGCCGCAGGCGATCGAGCGACCCACCGAGGCGCACCACCCGCCGGCTGGGCTCGACTGGGATCTGTTTCTGGGGCCGGCGCGGGAGCGCCCGTATCATCCGTCCTACCATCCGTTCGCCTGGCGCGGCTGGTGGGACTATGGCACCGGGGCGCTGGGTGACATCGCCTGTCACTCGATGGACGCGGCGTTCTGGGCACTCGATCTCGACCAACCGACGCGGATCGAGTCCGAGACGACCCGGTTGTTCGAGGAGAGCGCGCCTGCGGTGTCCCGGATCACCTACGAGTTTCCGGCCAACGGGAGCCGGGGACCGATCCGGTTCGTCTGGCGCGACGGCAACCTGACGATGCCCCGGCCGTCACAGCTGGCTCCACACGAGCAGCTGCCCGGCGGCAACAGCGGTCAGCTGTTCGTTGGCACCGAAGGGGTACTGGGTGCTGACATCTACGGGCGAGCGCCGCGGGTGTTCCCGGCCGAGCGGCACCACGATCTCATGGCCAGTTCTCCGCCGTCGACCTATCCGAGGTCGTCTGGGGTGTATTCGGAGTGGATCGAGGCCTGTAAGGGCCGCGGCACGGCCGGGTCGAACTTCCCGGGGCACGCGGGGCCATTGACCGAGATCTGTTTGCTGGGGAATCTGGCCGTTCGCACGGGCAAGGCGATCGACTGGGATGCGGTCACTATGCGCGCCACTAACGTGCCGGAGGCGAACGCCTTCCTCGACGAGCCGTATCGCGCCGGGTGGTCGTTGTAACTACCCGGGCCGGCATGGGGCGGCGTGTGACCAGTCATGACCCGCCGGCTCGCGGTAGCGCTTTTCCGACGAAGTATGGTCAACCCGATCGATGACAGCCGCGTAGTGGTGCTGTCGCCCACGAACGGGGTCCGGACCGACAACATCTCATAGAGCACAACGCCGAACGACCAGATATCGGACCGGCGATCAAGGGGATGCGCCCCGTGCTCGCTCCGGCGACATGTAGGCGGCTATCCGACGGCTGCGCCCTGACGGCGGTCGAGATACGCGGCCAAGTGGCCAATGAGGTCAGGGGCGTCGTCCTCGGCGCCGAGGATAAAGCTGGACTTGCGTCGTCTGAGCACGGGGAGACCGATAGCGTACAGACCCGGTGCTTTGACGACTCCACCATCGTGTCGCAGGGCTCCCTTGCGATCGAGCACCGGCACGTCGAGCCAGCTGTAGTCCGGCCGAAACCCGGTGGCCCAGATAATGGAACGGATTTCGCCACTGGTCAGGTCGAGGTCCAGCTGGGTCGACGCCGGTAGCCGTGTTGGCTCGAACCGGTGGGACGCCTCGACCTCGTCCTCCCGGTTGCTCTCCTGCTCCCAGGCGTCGAAGGTGTCAAGGAGTCGGTTCATCTTGAGGTCAGCAAGGGCGACGTGATTGCGGAGTCCACCCGAGAAGAGCGCCTTGTCGTCCCTCACCGCGGCCCACCGGCCTACCAGCTTGACGCCCGCCGCGCTGAGCACGTTCAGGTCCAGCGTGGATCGAGCCGGCGTCCCGACAAGCTGCGGCGACGGCAGTCCACGCGCGCGGGTGATGTCGTCGATCTCGTCGTAGCGCTCGTTCCAGATCCCGGACTTCTCCATCCACCAGAGCACGTCACGCCCACGATAGGTGCGCGGCAGTCGCACGTGTTCGCCCACGGCCAGCGTCACTGGTCGTCCGGAACGGTGGACTTCATCGGCCAGCTGGATACCGGTGGCGCTCGCGCCCACGACCAGGACACCGCCCTCGGGCAGCTGGGCCGGTTGCCGGTAGTCCATTGGGGTGAGGCACTCTATCGAGTGGGGCACCGCTGAGCGGAATGCGGGCACGCTGGGAAGGTTGCACGCGCCGCTGGCCAGAACCAGGCACCGACATCGGAGATCACCCGCGGTCGTGAACACGTGATAGCCATCGTCGGTCGGCTGCACCGAGGTGACCGTGGTCTCGGTTCGCACCGGTGCGTTGATCGTCTCGGCGAAGCCGGACACGAACCCGACCAACTCGGCGCTGGTCATAAAGCCGTCGGGGTCCGTGCCGTGGTAGCGATGACCTGGGAGCCGGGTTTGCCAGTTGGGGGTCAGTAGCCGAAAGGAGTCCCAGCGCTCCCGGCGCCAGGAGTTGGCCACCTGGCCTCGTTCGAGCACGACGTGGTCGATTGACCGGTCGGTGAGACACCGGCTGGCGGCCAACCCTGCGTGGCCAGCCCCAATGACGACGGTGGTGACGTTCTCGATGAGTCGTCTCCGTAGTCGTGTCAGGCGGCGCTGTTGCTGGCGTTGACCGCGACACTCACCGTGGTCGGGTTGGTCACCACGTCATAGACCGCCGAGCGCTTTTGCGACTGAGCCACCAGGGCCTCGATGTCTTCGGGCGATGCGTCGGCGTCGATGTCAAAGGTGACCTTAATATCGTCGTAGCCGTTGCGGACGTCACTGTCCATTCCAAGAATGCCCTGGATATCCATGGCGCCCTCGAGCTTGGCCTCGACGGATCGGAGCTGGATACCACGGTTCTGTGCCACCGAGGCGACGCCGGCCGTCAGACAGCTCGCCAGCCCGACGAGCACATACTCGATTGGTGTGGCGCCGAGGTCCTCGGATGCAAAGATTTCCGGGTGATCGGCCTCGAACGAGAACTCGGTCTTGTGCTGCTGCTCTTCGCCCAGTCCGTGGAACCCCTGAATGCTCGACCGGCTGTGCGTGCCGTTCAACCACTTGCAGGACGCTCGCCAGTTGAATTTGGTAGCTTCTGGCAGGTCCGCCAGCGCCTTTCGCGCATCTAGCAGTGCTTGGACGTTCACGCCGTTGTCGACTTGCCCCATCGTGTTTTGCCTCCATGCCGCGTGCAGCTGGAAAAAGTCCCGTTCTATTCGATCGACGCTGACCCCTGGTTGAGCTGCGTTGTTTCTCCGTCAATTACTACCGGTATTCCCAGGCGAGACGTCATGTCAGCCAGCTTTATCACCCTTCGTGGTGCAGCGCGGGACTTTCACTACGGGCGGCTGGATAAACAATGTTGGCACGGCCAATCGTCAGCGCGTGAGGCGTCAGCATACACCGAGTAGCCCGCGACGAGGCCGACCGCATCCCGCGTGGTGTCCGGTGAACGTTATGATCAGTCCCATGACGCGGCCGACGCCAGATATCGACACGGGCTCGGTTGGTGTCGTCAAGACCAGCTACCTTGATTTGCCCCACCCGCTCCAGCTCGACTGCGGCCGTCGCTTGTATCCGATCCGTATCGCCTACGAGACCTATGGCACGCTGTCGCCAGCTCGGGACAATGTCATTCTCGTGTGTCATGCCTTGAGCGGTGATGCCCACGCCGCAGGTTATGCGAGCACGCGGAGCGATGAGAGGACACGCGACGGTTTTCGCGCTGAGGAGCGTGATGCTGACCAGGGTCGCGGGCTCGGCTGGTGGGACGGGATGATCGGTCCCGGGAAGGCGTTTGACACCGACCGGTTCTTTGTCGTGAGCTCGAATCTGCTGGGAGGCTGTCGAGGGACCACCGGCCCCTCGGCCCACAACCCCGAGACCGGTCGACCATACGGATCGAATTTCCCCGTGATCACGGTGGCGGATATGGTCCGGGCGGAGCGCGCCTGGCTGGCCGAGCTTGGCATCACCCGGCTGGTGGCGGTCGCCGGTGGTTCACTGGGTGGTATGCAAGCGCTCGAGTGGGCGGTGCTTTATCCCGATGACGTCGACGCGATCATTCCGATTGCTTCGACCCATGCACTCCACCCACAGGGGATCGCCTGGAACGCCGTTGCGCGGAACGCCATCACGGGCGACCCGGATTGGCAGGATGGTCACTACTACGGCACCGGCCGGGCTCCGGCCGCGGGAATGGGTGTGGCCCGTATGGTGGGGCACATCACCTACCTCTCCGCCACGTCGATGCACGACAAGTTTGGACGACGTCTGCAGTCCGCGGCGGACATTCGTTACGAGCTCACGCAGCCGGAGTTCGAGGTGGAGAGTTATTTGCGTCATCAGGCTGACACGTTCGTGCGACGGTTCGATGCCAATACCTATCTCTACACATCGCGGGCACTGTCGTATTTCGATCTCGCTCGACAGTATGGTCAGGGGCGGCTCGACCACGCAGTCCGGGACGTCTCGGCCCGGACCTTGCTCATCGCGTTCAGCTCTGATTGGCTTTATCCGCCGAGTGGGTCCGAGGAGCTGGCGACGGCGCTGAAGTCGGCGGGCAAGGACGTGGAGCTGCACGTCATCGACGCGCCCTATGGACACGATTGCTTTCTGTTGGAAGAGGCGCGCCAAACACCGATGATCCAGATGTTCCTGGAGCGGCTTGCGAGAGGAGACTAGTAGTTCGTGGCAAAATCCTGCGTCGCACCGAGAACCCGGTGTGCAGCCGGGCTCGGCCTATGTAAGGCGCAACGACGGGGAAAATTGGACAGTTTCGACTCCGCTGGATCAAAGCCGAACGGCGTCCTCTTGTGGGATTCAGCGCCGTTCGAATGCAGCGGGGCATGTACCACGGGTTGCTAGCCGACGGTATCAGGAGGTCACATTTTCATGGAAGAGTCTCGACGCTTCGGGTTCGAGACCCGACAGGTGCATGCCGGTCAGCGCCCTGATCCCCACACTGGGGCCCGGGCGGTCCCCATTTACCAGACGACGAGCTACGTCTTTGAGGACCCAGAAACAGCGGCCGCGTATTTCAACCTGCAGGAGTACGGCAACACCTACTCCCGCATTATGAACCCGACAGTGGCGGCTTTCGAGGAGCGGGTGGCGAGTCTGGAGGGGGGGTGTGGCGCGGTCGCCTTCGCGAGCGGTATTGCGGCTCAGGCGGCGGCGCTGTTCACCCTCCTGTCACCAGGCGATCACGTCGTCTCGTCGTCGGCACTCTACGGCGGCACGGTCAACCAGCTCAAGCACTACCTGCGCAAGATGTCCGTGGACCTGAGCTGGGTTGATCCGGATGATCCCGATGCTTGGCGGGCGGCAGTTCGTGAGAACACCAAGGCGTTCTACGGCGAGACCATCGGGAACCCCGGTGGGAACGTCCTTGATATCGAAACCGTGGCAGGCATCGCGCATGATCACGAGGTCCCGTTGTTGGTCGACAACACGTTTGCCACCCCGTTTCTGTGTCGCCCTATCGAGTGGGGCGCCGACATCGTGCTGCACTCGGCCACCAAATTCATCGGCGGCCATGGCACGAGTATCGGGGGTGTGGTGGTCGAATCGGGAGAGTTCAACTGGTCCAATGGACGCTTTCCCGTGGTGGCTGATCCGTCACCCGCGTATCACGGGCTGCAGTTTCACGAGACGTTCGGCACCTACGGCTACTTGATGAAGCTACGGTTCGAGACCTTACGCGATCTTGGTGCGGCGGTGAGCCCGTTCAACGCGTTCCTGTTCTTGCAGGGGCTCGAGACGCTCTCGCTACGGATGGTCCGGCATGTCGAGAACGCCACTGCCGTTGCCAGGTTTCTGGAGGAACACGAGCTCGCCTCCAACGTGACCTATCCAGGCCTTCCCTCGAGTCCGTATCACCCGTTGGTCCAGAAGTATCTGCCGGGTGGGACCGGTGCGGTCTTTTCCTTCGACTGCCATGGTGGCCGAACCGCGGGGCAACAGTTCATCAGCGGTCTCACACTCTGGTCGCATTTGGCCAACGTTGGCGACGCAAAAAGCCTCATTATCCATCCTGCGAGCACGACCCACCGGCAGCTGACCGATGACGAGCTGCGGGCGGCCGGGGTGGGGCCGGGGACCATCCGTCTGTCGGTCGGCATCGAGGAGATCGATGACTTGATCTGGGACCTCGAGCAGGGATTCCAGACCGTGGGTGGCTAGGAGGTGGTGTGGACACGTTCGATCTGAGACGCTATCAAGACCCCGCCACGATTCAACAGGTGTTGAGCACCGCCCGAACCGTGGCGATCGTGGGCCTTTCGACAAATGAGCTGCGCGCGAGCTATTTTGTTGGCTTCTATCTCAGGCGTCACGGGTATCGGGTGGTGCCGGTCAACCCGCGCGCGCGCGAGGTGTTCGGGGAACCGAGCTGCGCGAGCTTGGCCGACGTGCCGGGCCCGGTTGACATCGTGAATGTATTTCGAGCCCCGTCCGCGTTGCCGGTGATCGCGGAAGAAGCGGTGGCGATCGGCGCAAAAAACCTGTGGTGTCAGTTCACAGTCATCAACGAAGAAGGCGCGCGTATCGCCGAGACCGGGGGGCTCTCGGTCGTGATGGACCGCTGTATCAAGGTCGAGCACGCCCGTTATGTCGGACGCATGTACTGTCTCGGCTTCAACACAGGACGGATCACGTCGGTACGAGCGAGTCTGAAGTAGGAAGGGAAAGGCCACCTGAGAAGCGCTCCCACCCGTTGTGGACCGCTCACGGCGGAGGCGGGCGCGTGGTGGGGACGTGGCTCGCTCACTCGGAAGCGCCGAGCTCGCGAAGTCGCTCGGCGACCTTGGGACGACTGGCCCGAGCGCCATTCGAGCTGGGAAGTGTTTGCACCGCCAAGGCCAGTCCCAGTGGTGTGACGTCTTGACCGTTGGGGGTGTTGAGGTCGGCCCCCTCTGCCGCGAGGAGCTCAACCACCGACTCGAACCCCTTGCGAACGGCATCGTGCAGCGCCGTGTTGCCCCGGTCGTCGGCGGCATTGACATCCACGCCGAGTGCGAGAATAGTGCGCGCCACCTCGAGGGTCAGCCGCTCGTCCTCGACCGGATCCGTGAAGGCGATCCCGGATCGGTTGCGTCGGGTCTCCAGATAAATCGGCGGCATACCCATCGCCGCCTGGAGCGCCGACCTCCCGTTGGTGGGAATCAGGAGCGGGCTGGCCCCGTGTTCGGCGAGGGTCTTGAGGATCTCCGGTTCGCCATATTGGGCCGCGAGCCAGAGGGCGTTGGCACCGATGGTCTGATGGCGGAGGCTGTAATCGGCACTAAACCGCCGGCCGGGTGTCCCATGGATGACGACCGTGTTCGGATCTGCGCCATAGGCAAGGAGCACGTCAACCATCTTGGGTTTGTCGCGGAGGATCGCCGAGTGGAGCGCTGTGTACCCGGCATCGGCGGCGGCTGGGTCCGCACCTTGGCCTAACAGATAGGTCGCCAACGCCGTGTGGCCGCTATGTGCCGCGATGACGAGCGCGCTCGTGCCCGAGGGTGCCATGTCGTTCACATTCGCGCCGGCTTCAACGAGGACGCGGGCGGTGTCGGTGTCGCCGTTGCGCGCCGCAAAGAGCAACGCGGTCGAGCCCCCGTGCGCCATTCGAAAATTACCAATCGGATTGGTATTACCGGCGGTGTTTTCAAGCTGATACCAGACGTTGGACCGGGCGCGCAGGTCGGCGCCAGCGGCGATCAGTATGCGCACGACCTCGGTCTGACGCTGGGCGACCGCCCACATGAGCGCTGTTTGACCACGCTCGCGCTCGCGCGCTTGTATGTCGGCACCATGCTCGAGGAGGAGCTCCACCACTCCGGCCGCACCAGATCTGGCTGCGGTCATCAGTGGCTGCTCGCCCATCTTCAAGGCGGCGTTTGGGTTGGCGCCCGCGTCGAGTAGACGCCGAACCATCGGAGTGCTGCCGTTCAACGCCGCGAGCCACAAGGGCGTCGCACCGAGCTCATTGGCGATGCCGACATGGGCCCCGGCGGTGATCAGCAGATCGGCGGCCACGTGATCATTTCGGTGCGCGGCCCAGTGCATTGCGGTGGCGCCGTCGCCTTGCGTGGCGTCGACGTCGGCGCCCATTTCAATGAGCGACCGGAGGGCATCGAGTTCACCTGTCTTGACCCGCTCGATGATGTCGGTCGTGTCCCCGGCAGAAGCTGATGCCGAGGCCATCGTCATGACGATCGAGACCGTCACACCCCACCGGTTGGCTGCTAGGCTGAACATACTGCCCATCCTACTCGAGAGATGCGCGACGGTCACCACGATCGAGATGGCCTTCTGTCTAGGTGCTCCGATGAGCCCGGGCCACCACCGTCGTAATCGGCGCCGGTTAGAGGAGAGGTGAAACTTGTTTGTATCGCCGACCCGTGATGCGAGCTACCATTGTTGCATCTAGAGGGGGAGGCGACATGGAAGGACTAGACGCGATCGTCAGGTGGTTACATATTTTTGTTGGCGTTCTGTGGATCGGGCACCTCTACTACTTCAACTTCGTCAACGGTCAAATGACCGCCAAGCTCGACGGCGCCGCGAAGAAGCAGGTCGTGCCCGAGCTCATGCCGAGAGCGTTGTTCTGGTTTCGGCACGGCGCGGCAGGGACCTGGGTGACCGGCGTCATTTTGCTCGTGATCGTCTACTACCACGGTGGTCAGGCGTTGAGCTCGGGCGCGAGCTGGGGAGCGGGTCCGCTCGTGATGATCGCCGTCAGCTTCCTTGGGGTCTTTGTGTATGACGCCCTCTGGAATAGCGGGCTCAAGACCAACGTCCGCGCGGCGGTCGGCGTGTCCTTTTTGTTGCTCGCGGTCGTCATCTTTCTTTTTGTCAGCTTCGGCGAGTTTAGCTATCGCGGCACCTTGATTCACACGGGCACGCTCTTTGGGAGCGCGATGGCATTCAACGTGTGGTACCGAATCTGGCCCGCGCAACAGCGGATTATCCGGGCCGTCAAGAACGGTGAACCGCCAGACGCCGTCGACCCCGCGCTTGCCGGGCTTCGCTCAAAACACAACACGTATATGTCGCTGCCGTTGTTCTGGGCCATGATCGGTCAGCACACCACGTTCTTTGCTGGGGGCAACATTGGGCTCACCTCGAGCACCTACTGGATAGGTTTGCTTCTCATCATTGCGCTGGGCTGGCACATCATCTGGCAGTGCTACAAGCGGGCGAGTAAACTCGAAGGATTCTAGGGAGTATCTTCGAGTCGGCCTGCGTGCCGGTTGCCGAAATGTCGGGAGCTGTTTCGGTGAAGGGATGAGTGCGTCCCGCCGGAAAGTCAGTCCTTCGTCTCGCGCCGCCGATTCTCACCGCTGCCCAGACTCGTCCCCGGAGCGATGGACGACGTGGGGCGCTACCGGCTGCACTCGGTCTTGATTGAGGTCCTCCCGCAGAGTGATGACGTTGACCCACGCGAAGATCGCGGTATTGGTGCCGATACCGATTCCCAGCGATAGCACCGCGACCGCGGTGAAGCCGGGATGCTTGCGTAGGATTCGCAGCCCATGCCATGCGTCATGATCCACTGACCATAGAGGCTTGTTACATCATCGTCGAGATTCACGGATGGTCTCAAGAGTCTATGGGAACGGCTGGTGGAGTGAGGCGCCTGCGCCATGCTGTGTGCTACCTCGGGTGTCCGTGTCTGTCCAGCACGCGAGGTTCTCCGTAGCCAAACGCGACCAATCGGTCACGTTGGGTCTTCGCGTCGCCGACCACGACGTAGATCATCTGGCTTTCGTCCAGATAGGTGTCGATCATCGTCCTGAAGTCGCCCAGTGTCATGCCCGACAACAACGCCTGATCCTGTTCAACGATGTCGGGCGGGAGGTCCAGTTGACTCATCCGATGCAAGAGGGCGAGCTTGGCGTTGCGTGATTCGAAGGCTCTCGAATTGCGCTTGATGATCTGGTTCTTTGTGACCGTCACGTCTTCTTCGGTCAACGTCGTTGAATAGTCCTGAATCTGCTCTCGCAAGAGTTCGAGCGACTCGAGCGTGACATTGGCTCGAACACTGGTGGTTGCGATCCAGGGCGGGACCTCGATTGTGGAGCCAAGAAAGGAGCGGGCGCCATAGGTGTAGCCCTTCTCGATCCGCAGAAGCTGAAAGAGTCGTCCGCTTGAGCTGCCCCCTAGTCGTTCGTTGGCGAAGTCGAGACGTGTGTAATTCGGGTCGGTCGCGGAAAGCGCGAGTCGACCCACCTGGAGGACCGACTGCTTGGCGTCGGGAACGTCAACAAAATAGACCGTCTGTCCCTCGGGCATCGGCAGCGGTGGCTGTGACGGGGTCTCGGCCGACCCCATGCGCCACCGCTCGGAGAGGTTCATCAGCGCCGCTTCAACCTGTGTTTGTGATACCCCACCCACGATGTGCAGACTGGCCCCGTTTGGAACGATGTGGTCTGTGTAGTAGGCACGAAGATCGTTGAGATCGATGGCGGTCGTTGTTGCTGGCGTGCCAACCGTCGGGTTTCCGAACGCGTGTTCTCCGTAGAGGACGCGATTGAACACATCAGACGCGATGGCCGGCGGACGACTACTGCGATCACGAAGGCGTGTGACGAGCTCACGCTGCAGTCGCGCAAACTCGACGCGGTCCCATCGAGGCTCCAGTAAGAGCTCGTCGACCAACGTCATGGTGGACTCGAAGCTTCTCGCGAGCGTACTGCCGCTAAGCCGGACCGACTCTCGGGCGGCGGTTACGGTGACCCGTGCCCCGAGTAAGTCGATCGCGGTTTCGAGCTCCGTCGGCGTCTTGTCGGCCGTGCCTTGCGTCATCAGCGAAGCGAGCAGCGCGGCGACCCCGGTCTTGCCGGTGGGCTCTGCCAGCTGGCCGCCTGGGATCGTCAGATCAAAAGCGACCAGCGCGTCGTCGTCGTCCTCGATGCCGTAGATCTGCAGGCCGTTGTCGAGTTGCGTCCGCCAAACTTCCGGTGACGTGACGAGGGGTAGCTCACCGAGCGGCGGCTCCGATCGATCTGCTTCAGCCCTGGTCTTGTAGTATCGAGGCTCCTCGCCCTGTGTGACCTCGTCTTCCGCGCCGAAGACGATCGCTTCTTCTTGCACCTGCGCGCGCTCCGCCCCGTCCACGGCAAGGACTGGTTGACCGCGTGGCACGAAGCTGGTCATCACCGAGGTGGCGTCTTTTAGATAGCGCGCATACACGTCCATCACATCATCGGCCGTCACCGATACGGTGCGTTCAGCGACCGTGGCCAGATATCCAGGGTCGCCGGCAAACTCGTTGAACTCGGCGAACAGAAACGCCTTATCTAGCACGTTGGTCATGCCGTCAAGGAGGGCTCGTTCTGCTTGTATCTTGGCCCGCTGTAGGGCGATGGCATCCACACCCTCGTGTTCGAACCGCGCCAAACCATCGTTAAGCGCAGTCTGGATCGTGTCCAGGTCGATCCCGGCGTTGGCACGCACGCGAATGATGAGCTCCCCGGCGATCTCCGAGGCCCGATGACGCACGGAGACATCCGGCGCCAAACGCTCTTCCTCGACGATGACGTGATACAGCGGCGCGTCTTTGCTACCCGTCAGCAGGTCGACCAGGAGGTCGAGCGCATACTGGTCCTCGTGAAACTGCTCAACCGTCGGAAATACAACCTGTAGCTCAGGTAATGTCGCGAAACTGTCCTCATACATCAACGAGCGGGACGAATCGAGATACACCGGCTGCGGATAGGGCGCCCGCACCTCCGGGCCCCGCCGAATCTCTCCAAACCAATACTCGACCAGACGTTTCGTGTCCTCGATATCGATGTCACCGGCGATGACCAGTGTGGCGTTGTTCGCGCCATAGAGACGCGTGTAGAACGACTGAACATCACGAAGTGTCGCGTTCTGGAGGTCGTCCAATGACCCGATGACGGTCCAGTGGTAGGGGTGGTCTTCGGGATACAACGCCGCGCGTTGCACCATTTGGGTGTGCCCATAGGGAACGTTATCCACGCGCTGACGTTTCTCGTTCTTGACGACTTGCTTCTCGCGCTCGAGTGCCGCCTCGGTCACGGTGTTGATCATGAACCCGAGCCGGTCGGAGTCAATCCACAGCAGCTTCTCGAAGGCATCCTTCGGAACCACCTCATAGTAGATGGTCATGTCAGAGCTCGTGCCGCCGTTTCGAGTGCCGCCGAGCTCGGGGATGAGCTGGCGATTTGCCCCTCGTGGCACGTTCTCCGAGTCGTTGAACGACATGTGCTCGAAGAAGTGGGCGAATCCGGTTCGACCTGGGCGCTCCCGGCTCGACCCCACGTGGACGAGAGTGGCCACCGCCACGATCGGATCGGAGTGGTCTTCGTGGAGAACCACCTCGAGGCCGTTGTTCAATGTGTAGTGTTCGAAGGGGATCTCGAAATCAGCCGTGCCCAGCGGGGCGACCGGAATATTGGTCGGGCCACAGGCGGCCGTGAGTGCTACGCATCCGGTCCAGACCCATGCTCGCAGACGCGTGACGACGGGGGGCGACATCAGTTGAACCTCCGGTAGAAAAAGAGCGACCCGAGTGAAACTCTTACTCGAACCGCCGAGTGGCATCGGGTCTGCTTCGCTACCAGACATTTTTTAGTGGCCCGGCTACGCGGGGACTGCCATCTCCGCCAGGGCGAGCAAACGTGATTCGACTGCAGACATTTCACCCGTAGAAGGTGTCTAGAGTGTAGCCTCACCGACAGGCTGAATGGTCGCGACGTGTCCGCCGGGCGTGGCGCGGTTCGGAACGTCACCGGATATGTGGAAGACCACGGTCAACGTCCTCCGGGTGACTGACGAGGCGGAAGCCGCTTTAGCCTCGAGACATGGCACTCGGCGTATTGGGTGGTCTGAGACCCGGCGCGGCGGACCGGCGGACCGAGGGTGCTCGATTTGCGCCACCGGTCGATGGGCGGCTGGCCAGAGAGGTCGTAGTCCGGGTTGGTCATCGTCTCGCCCTTGTGGCCGGTGAGCAGAAGGAGTAATCGGTCCGATCGTGCGTGTGACACGAAGCTCGGAGTCATCGCATGCCTAATTTCCGTATGACCCGAGCACCCGCGAACGCCATCGATCACCGGGACACGGGTTCGCGATGCAAGTACCCTGTTTTCCTGTTTCGTGCGCTTGGCGGGTGTTGCGGGGCGGGCGACGACCCGTCCGACGATCGCCGTGGTCCTTGTGGACGACATGGTGACGCACCACGGGATATCCGTGACCAAGCGGCCAGAGGTGTCTCTAGACCGTTAAGCACCGGTTCGTTACGAGCGCGTTTGGGCTCCGCGAGTGGCGTGTCGGAGGGCGTACGCGATGTCGTCAATCCGTTGATGCTCTGGCTTTGTGTTCGACGCGTCGAGCCTGGCCGTGACGAGTGTGGAGAGCCTGGTGTTCGGGCAATCTGCGGCGATCATCCGACCTTGAAAATGGCGGTGTGGGCGATCTCAGTCTTCACGGTTTCGCCGACCACGTAGGCGACGTGCAGCTCGACGAATTCGTGACCTTTCTTCCGCCATTTCTGCACCGGTACAGTACGTACTTCCACTTCATCACCGACCATCACGCGCTCCCGAAACGCGACCTCCGAGCCGACGTGAATCCACGCCGGCAGCACGAAGCGGTTCGAGAACGCCGAGTTCGCCTGGCTCAGGATCAGGTGAGGGTGGACGACACCGGTTCGGTAGAGCTCCAGCGAATCGTCGATCTCGGATACGGAGGTGGCGTTCTCCTCTTCGGTGGGTGTCCACGACCACGAAGGAAACGCCTCGTCCTCGTGGATCCGGTCCCACTCTACGAGGGGGCGTTCCGCGACGGACGCACCGCCGGGCCGTGTCGAAAGCTCACCGAGCGGGGCGATGCCCTGACGTGAGCGAAGCTCGGCGAGCAACGTTCCGCCCCGTCCCGTGCATCGCACCAGATGCTCCCGATTTGTCTCAGTGTGCTCGATCGAGAGCACGTCGCCATCGTAGGCCGGCTTCTTCAGTCGGAGGCTTGCCGTGAACCCGGCGAGCCAGTCAGCGCCGAGCGCGCGGACGAGGGGGTGGGTCATATGGCCAAACACGGTAACGCCGGCCACCAACCCGCCGGCAAACCCGAGCTGCCTGGCGACGTCGTTGTGGTGAATCCGGTTTTCCGACTGCTCCAGCAAGTTGCGCGCGGTGGGTTGATAAAGGCTCATCGTCGTCTCTGCTGCCCTCGGCAACGTCGGCATGCCGCGGCGGTCGGGCAAATGCTCATGGCGCATACCTCCGACAGGCCCCAGGATACCGCTGGCGGCGTGTTTGCCATAGCGGAGTGAGACACCCGCGAGCACTTCTACGCAAGAATCGTCATCACTCGACCAGCATACTGCCTGAACAAAACCGACGGTCCGGGGATAGGAGACGGCATGTCACCCACACCGAAGAACATCGTGCTATGCGCGGACGGGACAGGGAATCATGGTGGCGAGACGCCGGAGACGAACGTCTACAGAATGTACAACGCCGTCGAGCGGCACCGACCCACCAGAGGGCGAGTCCAGATTACCTACTACGACAAAGGGGGTCGGCACGAACACGAACAAGTACATCCGAGCCGTGACCGGTCAAGTCGCCGTGACCAACGCGACGATGGCTACGCGGGCAGACCTGGACGAAGTTATCGGGCGCGCTCGACGACGTGGAGGGAGAGCTCGCTGGTCGGCGAGTCGACATCGGCAAACCAGGCGATGTCTTCCGCCACCATATCGAAACGGACGAGAAAGCGACCCGATCGGTCGAGTGTCCGGAGATCCACCGCGAGGACGATGCTCTCACCCGGGGAGACGTCACGGGGGAGCGGGACTCGTTGCCAATCGCGGTCGAGCAAGCGACCGGATCCGGCACCGGCGTGCAGCCGAAGACCCAGTTGGGTTCGCCCCGGGGTGCCCGCAGCTTCTGCGAGCCACCGCGTGTCACCGTCGTTCTGTATTTCGACGGTGAGCTTGGCGGGTGCGCCGCGCTCGAGGATCAACGGGTCCTTCTGTGGTCGGGGCAAGATGCGGGCACGCAGACGTCTTGGTCGTCGGGTGTCGGGAACGACCACTCCTTTGTACATGAGGATGAAGTTTGTGCACAACAAGGCGGTACAGAGCGGTGTCCAAAACCGGTCGAGGTTCTTGGCTTGCATGAACTCTCCGAGCGCCGAGGCTGGCACCTCAATTGATTCGTCGATGGTCAACGGAACGATCGTCGTTCGATCGAGACCATACATCTGGCCCAGCCGCTCGATGTCCTCGACCACGATGTCGTTTTCGAGCACCCCAAACTCGTGGACCTCGGCCAGACTCTTCTCCGCGGCCGCGTGCCGGCGGCCAGGTTCCCGCATGCCGACGATGCCACCGTGGCGAAGTACCCGCGCCATCTCGCTCAGCACTCGCTCGTAGTTCGGAATATGGTGGAACGCGTCGTAGACAACGATCCTGTCGACTGACCGGTCTTCGAGGGGAAGCGTGTAGCCGTCATACACGATGAATTCAGGACGCATGTCCCAATTCGTTTGCTGATCGGTTTCGAACAGCTGACGGCCCATCTCGAGGGCGGTGGCCGACACGTCGATGGCGATGGTCTTGCACCCGTATCGGTTCAAAAGGTGAGATACCCAACAGGACCCGGCCCCTAGCTCGAGGACGACATCACCCGGGGCGACCCGTAGCCAATGAAAGAGCACCCCGAGGTCAAATAACCGACGGGCGAAGAAGATCCGGTCCGTGAACGGTTTCCCGATGAGATAGTCGCGATCACTCGCCACGAAATACCGTTCGGCCGCGCGGTTGAATTCGTCCGTTTGTTCAGAAAGCTCGGTCGCATCGTACCTAGGGCGAGCCGCAGGCAGCGTGATCGCGTCGAGATTCATCCTCGATCCAAGGAACAGACGGCGACCGATTTCCTCGAACAACAGCTGAAGCCTTACGGACCGTTTTGCCAGCCGCTGAATCCATCCAGCGACGATGTTGGCGATCCAATCGCGCTTGCCTCGTCTGAGCATGGTGGGACGGGAACTCGGAAGCCGCGGTCAGGTCGCCCCGCGCGACTGGCGGGGGGCGTCACGTCAAGACGGGGCCGCAGGAACGGTCAAGTTAGTTCGCGCCGGTGCTCACGTCAAGCCTACGGCGCCGTGCCGCTTGCATTCGGCGGGGATTGATATACTCAAAGGCTTTATGCAGTGCAGTTGCGGCGCCACTTTGTCACCCTAATGGAGCACAACACTCTCGATGTCACGCTGGGGAACAACCTCCTGATGACCTATCGGCTCAACGCCGGGACGGTGCTTTTTCTGGGTTACGACGATCGTTTCCAGCAGGGAGACCGGATCGACAGTCTGGTCTTCCCGACGACGCAGCTCACCCGGACGAACCGGGCGTTCTTCGGGAAGCTGTCGTATCTGTTCCGATACTGACCGTTAGCCGACTTCTTTTTCGACTTATTGTGTCTCCTCCCCTGACATTCCGGAGTCTGACGGCCCGCCCGGTGCTCCTCCCGCTCGCCCGGCCGGTCGTGGCACGCATCGCCACCATCACCGAGTGGCCGTTGATTCTCATCGACGTGCAGACCGAGGAAGGGGTCGTCGGGCGAAGCTATCTCGAGCCGTATATCCCCAAGGCGATGCGGTATCTTGTGCCCGCGCTGCAGGACCTTGGTGAACTGCTGCGAGGTCAGCCGGTGGTTCCGGTCGATCTCTTCGATACGAGCCGCAAGTCGCTGCATTTTGTCGGCTACGAGGGGCTGTCGG
>JAYZGM010000226.1:0-13056 GCA_036336225.1 Acidobacteriota bacterium
ACCCGGGGTCTCGGCGCGAGTCGGGCCATCCTCGGCGATCTCAAGCTGGTCGTCATCAAAGCTGACTGCGGCCGGACCTTGGTGGAGATACCACGACAATTCGACGAGGGGAGGTGGACCGTCTTCGGTGTCCTCGTTCCGACGGCGGTATATGCCGTCGTCGGTGGCCCAGACCACCAGCGGGAGCGGTTCCCTCACGGTGGCGGTCAATGGTCCGGCGGGGGCGCCACCTGGTCCCCGGTGCTCGGGGCCGTCTTCTGCGAATCTGACGACCGGTGGCGTATCGCCGCTGGCGGCTCCGCCCAGCGCGTCGAGGAGCCAGTCACGGTGCAGGTGACCGGGGATCGCCTGGGTTTCACCACGGAAGGTGAGGGTCCACACCACCTCGTTGTCTCCAAAGTCACCGGGCACAGTCACCGTGAAGACCCCGCGCTGGCGCTGCGGAAGGAAGTGCGTGGGCTGTCCTTGGTCAGGCTCTCCTGGCCCGATCCGATTCTCGGACCCGACGGGCACGTCAACGGTCTCTTCAGAGTTGCGGTTGAAGTAGCCCCACGACAAACTGATCGTCCCATCGGGATTGGGATACCAACCTTCGTACACGGGGGTGATCGTCTGCCCGTGGGTACCGACTGGCGCAAGCGGAAGCTGTCCGGCGTCGAGCTGGGTCCAGCTCGTCACGACGACCAAAAGAACAGAACCGGCGCACTGGAAAAAACGCTGTCGCATCGTGACTCCTCGACGATGTTCGTGTAACTGGGTAAGCATACTCCGACATCACTCACATGAGTGGTCACGTCCGGAACCGGGCTGCTAGCCACCCAGCTCCTGGACGGTGTTCCGGAGCACACGCAGGGTGAGGTTGATGGTGTCGAGATGGGTGCGAAAGCAGAGCGCTGCCATACGGAGGATAAACCGCCCATTGATTCTGGACGAGGACAGGAATACGCGACCGTCTCGGTGGATGGCGTCGATCAGTTTCTGATTGAAAGCGTCGGGGTCGCCACGTTCCGGGATCCAGCGGAACGCCACCACGGAGAGCTCGGGCGGGGGGCCGACCTCGAACCCGAGCTTGCTGACCTCATCGTGAAAGTAGCGTGCCAGGAGGAGCTTCTCGTCAAGACACGCACGAAACGGCGCCACTCCGTGGAGCTTGAGCGGGAGCCAGCACCGTAACCCGCGAAAATGCTTGGTGAGTTCGGGAGACAGCTCGGCCGGTGACAATAGGTCGCCGTCATCCTCAGAGGCATGGGCGTCCTGCATATAGCCCGCATCGTAGTAGTGCGCGTGGTGCAAGGCCGCGCGGTCTCGGATGAGCACGGCCCCGACCCCATAGGGCAGAAAAAGGCCCTTGTGAGGATCCAGCACGATGGAGTCCGACTGTGCCATGCCTTCCAGTGTCGCAGGACCACCCTCAGATAGCACAAAAAACCCACCGTAGGCACCGTCGACGTGGAACCACAGCTGGTGGGCGTGCGCGATTTCCGACAGCTCCGTCAGGGGGTCAATGGCGCCGACATCGGTCGTGCCGGCGCTGCCGACGACGAGCCAGGGTCGGAGGCCGGCCGCCTGATCCGCCCCGATGACGCGATGAAGCTCTTCCGGGATCATGCGAGACCGGCTGTCAAGTGGGATGAAGCGACGCAGGCTTGCACCCAGCCCAGCGATCCGGAGCGCTTTGTCGACGCAATGATGAGTCTGTTCCGAAAGATAGACGACCGCCCGTTCGATGTCCATGGGAGCCAATTCCATGGCGTCGCGTGCCGTCACGATCGCGATGAGATTGGCGATGCTGCCGCCTGACGTGAGATTGCCACCGCTCTCGGGTGGATACCCGATTTCCTTTGCCATCCAGTCGAGGAGCATGGTCTCCATGGCGACCGCGCCCGGACCCGTAAAGCTGACCCCGGCAAACTCGTTGGTCACAGCGGCAAGGTAGTCGCCAAGGGCTGAGACATACACCCCACCGCCGGGGATATACCCCATGTGCGCGCCACTTGCCGGCTTAAGACCCGGGGTCGTGACGGCGTCACCGAGGAGCGTCAGCAGATCTCCGATGTCGGATGGTTGGTCCTGCAGCGGGGAGGCGAACAGATGCGCGACCCGTTCCCGGTTCGGGTCAAACACCTTGGTCGTCTCAAGCGTGTTCAAGAATGTCTCACCGTATTGCACCACGGCCTCCCGCACATGGCGACGCTTACGCCCGTCCGGTTCGAGGCGACGTGCAACCTGCTCCAGCTGTCGGATCTGTTCGAGCATGCATCGACTCTACCCCACTCCCCGGGTCTGAAGGACGATGCCCAGGTTGTTATGTATCATGCGTGCAGGTCGTGTTCGATTAACCACGAAATTCTCAACGGGAAGCGCCGCAACCAGATCACGTGTGTCGCGTCCGGTCGATGATCTTTCGAAGGAGCCATGATGAAAACACTGCACCCGAGGTGGCGCGTTCGAAGGACGCCGGCCTTGCTGGCGGTTCTGATGGTCCTGTTCCTGACGGCGCCTGGTGGGTCGGCTCAGGACGGCGATTCCGAGGCCTGGGTGGGAACCTGGGCGACTGCGCCGGTCGTGCTCCTGCCGCCGGACCAACGTCCAGCAACCCCTCGTGGACCGGAGCCGATCCACATCAACGACCAGACACTCCGACAAATTGTCCATACCAGCGTTGGTGGGTCAGGAATCCGGGTGGCGTTGACCAATCTGTTCGGTTCGGAGCCACTTGAGGTCGGTGCCGCCCACGTGGCGCTTCGCGCTGGCGACGGCCCTCATATCGTGGCCGACGACGATGGTGCGTTGCGGTTCGGTGGTCGGTCGGCTGTGACGATTCCCTCTGGAGAAACCGTCCTGAGCGATCCGATAGAGTTGGATGTGCCGGCGCTCGTCGACGTGGCGATCGACCTGTATCTACCCGGAGACCCATCGAACGATCGCGCCACGTATCATGCCGCTGCGCTCACGACGAGCTATGTGTCGTCGGCCGGCAACCACACGGGGGCAACCGAGTTCCCGGTCGAAACCAGCCTTCAGAACTGGTTCTATCTCTCGGCGGTCCACGTGCTCGCGCCGGTTGATACCCCGGTTGTCGTGACCCTCGGTGACTCGATCACCGATGGCACCGCGTCGACACCCGACACCAATAGCCGATGGCCTGATTTTCTCGCTCGACGATTGAATGGCGATGGTCATTCAGGCACCGGCGTGCTCAACGCCGGTATCGCTGGCAACCGGGTGCTGGCCGATAACATGGGCTTGGGCCGGCTGCTCGGTGGCGACCCCAACGCCCCGCCGCCGGACCCCAATGCGTTGTTTGGTCCGAGCGCGTTGTCCCGACTGGACCGGGATGTATTGGCTCAGCCAGGTGTCACACACGTCATCGTGCTGGAGTCGACCAACGATATTGGAATGGCGTTCGACGCGGAGACTCCGACCGTCGAAGAGCTCATTGCGGGGCATACCGAGTTGGTCGAGCGTGCGCATGACCGCGGGCTGACCATTTGGGGGGGGACCTTGGTCCCGTTCGAGGGGGCGTTCTATTTCCGAGATGTGGGTGAGACCAAGCGACAGGCGTTCAACGAATGGATCCGCACCTCCGGGGTGTATGACGCGGTTATTGACTTCGACGCGGCCGTGCGTGACGCGGGGCAGCCCAACCGCTTTGTCGAGTCGTATCAGTCAGGCGACTGGCTGCATCCGAGCGACGAGGGCTATCGGATGATGGCGGAGGCGATCGATCTGGTGTTGTTGTCCCGGTGAGACCCAGGTCTAGGGACTCTGACCAACACAAAGTTGTCCAATCTGGCCGCCGATGATCAGGGTTCTGAGGAGGATGCAATGAGACGTGTGTGGACCGTCATGATGGTGGGCCTCGGAGTTGCGTTCGGCGGTGCCGGGAGCGTCTCGGCCCAGGACGTGGCGGTGTCGCGTATGGCGTGGGGAGCGCCGGACCTGAGTGGCGTGTGGGACTTTCGGACCATCACACCGCTTGAGAGGCCGGCCGAGCTTGCCGACAAGGAAGTGCTGACAGCCGAAGAGGCGGCCGCCTTTACGCAACAGGCCATCGAGGGGCGGAACGCGGATCGGCGTGACGGTGGGGCGCGACGGGACGTTGAGCGTGCCTATAACGACTTCTGGTGGGATTGGGGGAACGACCTCACCGACGACCGTCGGACGTCGCTGATCGTAGACCCCGCGGACGGACGGATCCCGGCGCTCACACCTGAGGCTGAGATGTGGCAGCGGGCGCAACGCGACGCGGGGGTGCGTCCCGTTCGGGCCCCGGTGCTCATTGGGTCACCGGCCCACGGTCCCGAAGACCTCGGCTTGTCGGAGCGGTGCATGCTTGGGTTCAACTCGGGGCCACCGATGTTGCCGAGTGCTTACAACAATAACGTGCAGCTGTTTCAGACTCCTGACCATGTCGTGATCTTCAACGAGATGATTCACGAGCCTCGAATCGTACCACTCGATAGACGTCCGGCGCTTCCGGACACGATGCGGCAATGGATCGGTGACGCGCGTGGGTACTGGGACGGTGACACGCTGGTGGTCGAGAGTGACAACTACACCGACAAGACCGGCAGTTTCTACACCATCGTGACGTCGTATGGATCGGGCGAGACCCTGCATCTCGTGGAGCGGTTCACGCGGGTAGACGACGACACGTTGCTCTACGAATTCACGGTGGACGACCCGGACACGTTCGTGGCGTCTCTGACCGCGGCGATCCCGATGCAACGCACCGACGGGCCACTTTTTGAGTACGCCTGTCACGAGGGCAATTACGGGATGACCAATTTGCTGACCGGGGCGCGGGTGCAAGAAGCGGAAAAGGATGGCCAGTACGGGCCCGTAGACAATCAGTCCATCCGCGGGAGGGAGAGCGACCACGTTGGGTGGGGTGACCACGCTCGCGGCGGCCACCACCATGACGGCCAGCGCTACCTGACCTACGACAAGAATCCGGCGCCCGTGTCGAGCGGCCGACCCGGTGGCACCTGGCCCCCGCTCCGAAGGGGACCCATCAGGTCGATGCGCACCGACAGCGTCGGAGCCAGTCCCGCGAGGACGGCGGTCGCCAGGGCGACCGCACAGGTGAATAGGATGACCACAGCGTTGATGCGAACCATGTCCATTCGTGGCCGTTGACCCGGGGTGAGAGACGGGAGGCCCTGCAGACTCCATCACGCGGCCGCCAAGCCAAGGATGCTCGCCGCCATCGCCAGCACCAGCCCTTCCAGCAAAAACTGGCGGACGACACGAGTTCGTCCAGCGCTCAAGCGCCTCATAGATGGTCAGCTCGGGCCGTCTGGCCTCACCCTGTATCAGCAGGAGGTTCGCCACAACGGCGGTGGCGACACGCATCGCAAGACCGACCGCGGCCAGCAACGCCAGAAGAGCGGTAGAACCACGACATCCAGGGAGCGAACCATCGGGGATAGCCCGCGCGGGCCGCCAGGCGGGCGAACGCGCCACGCCGAGTCGTTATCCTCGCGAACTCGTCGGTCGCCTGGACGTGATGGAAGACGTCCTGGTTCGTGGAGGACTCCGCCGAGTTGGAGTGAGCGGACCCCGGCCGTGTCGGTACAATGGGCGGGTCGCCCTCAGTGGTTCCGGATTGAAGAATCCCATCGACGTCGGGTGGCAATAGGCGCCCAGCGTGTCCTGGTATTGGCTACATCGCGGACCGGCTGACGTCGTTGAACCTCCGGGCCGTCAGAGCTAGGATGCAGTGATCATGAATATGTACTGCGAACCGTCAGCTGTCTGTTTCTCCCCGAAGACGTGGCGCATCTTGTTGGGAATCGCCTCGTCACGACGCCTCGCGATAGCGGTCCTACTTGGGGTGATCGTGATTGCTCTGGCGCCCGGCGCAGCGGCCCAGCCCGCGTCGGGCGGTGTCTATCGTGAGACCCAGACCGAGAATGGTCGCGCGCTGTATACACGAAGCTGTGCGATCTGTCATCGCACGGACCTCCAGGGGAACTTCGAGGCTCCGCCGCTAGTGGGAACGAACTTCCTCAACGACTGGGCGGAACGTACGCCGCAAGCGTTGTTTGAGCGGATTCAGAGCTCGATGCCCCCGGACCGGCCGGGGCGTCTGGGCGACGAAGCCTATGTCGACATCGTCGCCTATCTGCTCGATGCGAATGGCGCCCGGCCAGGCGACCAGACGCTGACGGCGACGACCGTCGTCCCGATTGGCACGGTGGCAACCGGACAGACGGGACCGACACCGGCGATCACTGCGCGGGCGCAGGGGGGACGGGCCGGAGCAACGCCGTCGAGCGACGCCACGACCCGGCCCGGTGGCGTGACCGTCGCTGGCACGATTGAGGGCTACCGGTTGGTCAGCGACGAGCTCTTGCGGAATCCAGACCCAGGCGACTGGTTGATGGTGCGGCGCAACTACGGAGCCTGGAGCCACAGCCCGCTAACCCAGGTCACCACCGACAACGTCGCCGAACTCGAGCTCGTGTGGATGTGGGCGATGAACGAAGGTGGACGCAATGCTCCCTCGCCGATCGCGCACGACGGCGTGCTTTACGTGGCCGGCTTTGGACCGGTCGTGCAGGCGCTCGACGGGCGCACCGGAGATCTGATCTGGGAGCACAAGGTAGGCGTTAAGGACGGGCTGGCAAGCTCGAGCCGGAATCTTTCCATCTATCAGGACCGGGTGTTTCTGGCGACCGCCGATGCGCGGTTGATCGCCCTGGATGCCCGCACAGGCGCGGAGGTCTGGACCACTCGGATCGCCGACGACACGGAAGGTTTTCGCAACACCAGTGGGCCGGTGATCGTGAACGGGACCGTGGTGCAAGGTCTCGGCGGCTGTGGTCGCTTTACCCGCGAGGGCTGCTTCATCAGCGCCTACGACGCGGGGACGGGGGAATCGCGCTGGCGGTTCAATACGGTGGCGGGCTCGGACGAACCCGGTGGCAATACCTGGGCCAACTTGCCGGACGTCTTGCGCGGCGGCGGCGAGACCTGGATCACGGGCAGCTACGACCCGGAGCTCAACCTCGTCTATTTCGGGGTGGCGCAGGCGAAACCGTGGGTCGCCCGGAGCCGTGGCATGACGGTGAATGACCCGGCGCTGTATACCAGCTCGACCGTGGCGTTGCGACCCGATGACGGCACGCTGGCCTGGTACTTTCAGCACGTGCCCGGTGAAACCCTCGATCTCGACGAGGTGTTCGAGCGGGTCCTGGTCGACGTGGACGGTCGCCAGGTGGTTTTCAGCGCCGGCAAGCACGGTATCCTCTGGAAGAACGACCGTGCAACGGGCGAGTTCCTCGGCCATAAAGAGACCGTCTTCCAGAACGTCTTCGACCACATCGACCCCGAGACCGGCGCCGTCACTTATCGCCAGGACATCATCGATGCCGAGTTCGAGCAGCTCGTTCCCGCGTGTCCAAGTACCGCTGGTGGCAAGAACTGGCATCCAATGAGCTACCACCCCGACTCGGGTTTGCTCATCCTCCCGCTGGCGCAGACCTGTATGGAAATGGCGGCACGCGAAGTCGCACTGGAGGAAGGGTCGGGTGGCGTCGGCATGAGAGCGCGTCCCTTCTTCGAGATGCCCAACACGCAGGGGCGACTCGGTAAGCTCGCCGCGTTCGACGCCGCGACACTGGAGGAGGTCTGGAGTGTCGAGCAACGGGCGCCGTTCTTGACCGGAGTCTTATCGACCGACGGCGAGCTCGCCTTTGTCGGCGACCTCGATCGGCGGTTTCGGGCGTTCGACGTGCGAACCGGCGACGAGCTGTGGGGGGCTCGGCTCGGCACGTCGGTGCAAGGGTTTCCGATCTCCTTTGCGATCGAGGGACGGCAATACATCGCGGTCTCGACCGGGCTTGGAGGCGGCAGCCCGAGGCTGGCGCCTCGCGCTCTGGCCCCCGACATTCACCATCCGCAGACCGGGAACGCGCTGTATGTGTTCGCGTTGCCGGACGCCGACCGAGACTAACCCGGACGAGGTGGAAGCATGCTGATCAGAACACTGGACCGATGTGTAGGGGGCGCGATGTGCGTCGCGACGGTGGCGCTCGCGATGGGCGCGATGGGGACCGCGGACGCTCAGGAACGTGGTCGAACGACGCAACACTCCTCGCTGCCGCAGATCGTGGCTGGGAGCCAGACGGACTGGCCGCTACACAACCTCGACATCCGCGGGACTCGCTTTGCCGACATTGACGAGATCGACACCGAGAATGTCAATGACCTCGCGCTGGCCTGGTCGTTTGCCGCCGGCGCTGCGAACAGCATCACGCAGGCGACTCCGCTGGTCGTCGACGGCGTGATGTATGTCAACGCGGGGGCGACGCTCTTCGCGCTCAACGCGATCACCGGAGAGCAGATCTGGACCACGAGCCTCAACGACAACCTCGAAGCACGAGGTCGGGGCCCCTCCTATGGTGACGGACGCCTGTATGCCATGGGGGGCGCCTCGATGTATGCGACCGACGCGAAGACCGGGGAGTTGGTCGAGTCGTTCGGTGACGGTGGCCGGCTTGAAATCATCAGCGAAGCCCTAGAGTTCAAGTATCCCGACGACTATCCCCCCGGCGTTGACGCCTACGGCCTCGGCTACCGGCTCACAACCCCGCCCGTGTTTCTCGGCGACACGCTCTATGCGGGGGTCGCGTTGTCGGAGAATCACATCCCGGGTGGATTAGTGATCGCCGCCGACGCCACGACCGGCCAGATCAAGTGGGTATTCAACACGGTGCCGCAAGGTCCACAAGATGACGGCTGGGAGATCGCGAAAGATACGTGGGGTGAGGGAAAGCGGGTCGGCGGTGGTATCTGGTCGCCACCGACCATCGACACCGAGCTAGGGCTGATCTATGTCAACGCGGGCAACCCGTCGCCAGATTACGACGGCTCGGCCCGACCCGGCATGAACCTGTTCACCAACGCGACTCTTGCGCTCGAGCTGGAGACGGGCCGGCTTGTCTGGTACTACCAGGCGATACATCACGACCTGTGGGACTGGGACCACGTCACGGGACCGCTATTGTTCGATGTGACCAAGGACGGCCAGACCGTCAGAGGCATTGCGGCGGCGGGAAAGAACTGTCTGATGTATATGTGGGATCGGGAGACAGGGGAGCCGATCAACCCGATCGTCGAGACTGCGGTGCCAACCGAAACTGACGTGCCGGGCGAGCAGGTGTGGCCGACCCAGCCGATTCCCTACAACGCCCGCGGGGTCCCGATGACACCTTTCTGCGCGACCTTTCCGATTCTGACCGACCCCGAGGAGCAGCGACGAGCGCGGCAGATCTATATGCCCTACTCGGTCGAAGAGTTCTACATCGTGTCGCATGGTGGGAGTAGCTGGGGCTCGTTGTCGTTCAGTCCTCGGACCGGTCTTGTCTATGTGACCGGCAAGGACGGCGTCATCGCGTTTACCGTGAATCCGGTCGGCGACACGCTTGAGATCGGACTGGGTAACGGGCACGCGGACAATATCGCGGAAGGCCCATTCCGAGAAGGCATGACGCCGATATTCACTGTGAGCGCCTACGAACCGGTGACCGGAGAGCTCGTGTGGCAGCACACGGCTTCGACCGACTCCGCCATCGGGGCCAGCGGCAACCTGGTCACGTCAGGCGATCTCGTGTTTCAGGGCACGGACGTGGGTGAATTCTTTACGCTGGACGCTCGCACCGGTGAACGGTTGTTTGAGTATCAGCACAATCGCCCGATTCGGGCGAGCCCGTTGACGTATGAGGTCAACGGCAAGCAATATGTTTCGGTGGTGTCCACGAACGATGTGATCACCTTCGCGTTGCCCTAACCGCCCGGTGTCGACACCAACTTGTAGGCTGGCCAATGCCAGCGGCTAGGCCGGCTCATGGCCGAAGTTCAAAAAGTAACCGTCACTGTGCCGGTTGACATACTGACCGATGCGAGGTGGATCATCGGGAAGGGTGTCGCCGGTGCCATCGTGGAGAGGCTGCGCGAGCTACCGCGTTGGGCGGTCTCAAGGCGACGGTCCGCTTCAAATTGGACCTCGAGAAGATGCGTCAGTGACGCGCGTCGATACATCGGCGTGGGTCGAGTGCCTTGCCACTCAATACGCCGATCTAGGCGGCGTGGTGCGCAGCCGGCTGAAATACGCGGCGGTTGCCACGCCGCGGGCGGTCGTCACCGGCTGGGGACGGGAAATGGACGAGTGGGTGCCTGTCCCCCGCTCTGCCAGTCTGCAGCTCTGCCCGCGAGTCGTTGCCGGTTCCGTTGAAAGCCTGGCTCATGATCGTGCCCCAAGCATAGAGCACGTACCCGTCGCGCAGGACCCGTTAGCGCCGCTCGAACACTTCGCCGAACCTTTCTGGCCCGCTTCGACAGATTGCGTAGAACCGAGCAAGTTTGTGGCACACTGGCCCCACCTCAATTGCATGACTGCATGACGGAGGACGCAGAGTGGTCCCATGCGCGCTATTCGTCCCGCACGGCTCGTGACGTTGCTGTCGATACATGATTGGCAGGGGTCTCATCGGTCGCGGGCAGGACGGAAGCGACGCGACCACGGTGTTTCAGCGGGCAACCGAGACATTATTGTCGGATACGTGCAGTAGCCTTGCCCGAACAGAGCCTCGTGCAGTGGTCAGCGCTGATGGGCTGGAAGTCAGTCGGGGACTGGAGATGTGGCGTCGGTGCGATGCCAGGTCGATCATGGTCAAGGAGGACACATGAAAGGTCGGAATCTGGTCGGTGTAGTGGGCGCGGTTGCCTGCATCGCGTCGGCGGCGGTTGTCACCGGCGGTCAAGCGACTAGCGGGTGGTCTGTACCCAGGACTCCCTGGGGTGATCCGGACCTGCAGGGGACGTACACCAACAAGACCATCACGCCGGTGCAACGCCCGGCTGAGCTGGCGGACCGAGAGTTTCTGACGAAAGAGGAGGCAACCACGCTCGAGCGTGAGCGGCTGCAGCGGAACGAACAGCTGCTTCTACGGCCGGCGGTGCGAACCGTCGTCGGGAATGTCGACCAAGGTGTCGATGGTGCGCCCGGTGCCTACAACAACTTTTGGCTGGACGGAGGGACGCGCCCGACTGGACGAACATCGCTGATCATCGATCCGCCAAACGGAAGGATTCCAGGGGTGACACCGGAGTTCGAGTGGGTGGCCGCCAGGCGAGCCGAAGGCAGACAGGGACGTGGTCCCGCCGACGGCTGGGAGGATTTCCAGCTCAACGATCGGTGCATCGTATGGTCCGCCGGGCCGCCGATAATGCCGGGGCCGTACAACAACACGTACATGATCTTGCAGACCCCCGATTACGTCGTCATCGAGGTGGAGATGATTCACGATACACGCATCATCCCGTTGGGCGATCGGCCCCACCTTCCATCAAGCGTTCGCCAGTATCTGGGCGACTCCCGTGGGCGCTGGGAGGGAGACACCCTTGTGGTTGAGACGACCAACATCACCAGGACGAACGGCGACCCCGGCACGCAGGGCAGCGATGTCATCGGGCTTCGGGCGGCGAACGGACGCACGGATGACACCATCCGGGTCATCGAGCGGTTCACCCCGGTTGACACGGACTCGTTCGAGTATGAGTTCACGATCGAAGACCTCTCACGATGGACGAGGGACTTCTCTGGCGCGTTCCCCTTCGAGCGGGTCGACGGTCATCTCTACGAGTACGCCTGTCACGAGGGAAACTACAGCATGTGGACGATGCTGGCCGGTGAGCGTCTTCTCGAGCGGGCGGCATCGCGGTGAGTACGTTCTCTGGTCGGTCGCCGGGCGTCGGGATCATATCGGTCAATGGCAGGAGGAAGACGAGATGAGGTCAGGGATGATGACGAGGTTTGTCGCGGTTGCTGCTCTGGTGGTCGGTTTTGGGCTTGGGTGGGCGGCCAAGGGCGGGGACCGTGTGGTTGAAGCCCAGGAGCCTCAAGCGCCCTTCATGATGAAACGCATCTATACCGGTACCGACGGGCAATCTCACGTAGAAGAGATTGGGTTGAACGCGCAGTCGGTCATGGAAGAGGTCACTGGCATGCAAGTGAGAGTGTCACAGCCCGGAAGCTTTGCCGACTGGCATGTGGCTCCGGGACGCCGTTACATCATCAATCTGACGGGTGGCGGACAGCTAGAGGTGGCGGAAGGTAAAGTTGATTTGCCCGCTGGGTCGGTCGAATTCATCGACGATCTCACGGGGATGGGGCACACGACGGCGAACGTCGGTGACACGCCTCGCGTGTCGATCCATCTCGAGTTCGAGGATCAGAACCAGATCATCGGCTCGATCGGTGACACGCAGTGACACCAAGTGAGACGGGCCCGTCTACCCTCCGGCCGAGCGCGGGTCTGTGGAGCTCGATCGAGGGCGTCGCGAGGCGGGAGCCTATCTTGGGAGAAATGACATGCAGGTATCAGAGGCGAGTTTGCGCAATCGTTTGTCGGTGACATGCGGGTTGGCATTGGTGTGGTCCTTCACATTGGCTCTTGGTTCGGCTGGTGCCGAGGTAGTCGTGCAGTCATGTGCTGACCTGGTCGAGCCCCAGGATGGAGACGGGATCTCGTCGCCAGCGGAGGTCCCGGGTGTATACCTCGCCCGCGTGAACGAGGGCGACGTCGGACGTGTCATAGACCTCTTTGCGACCGACGCTGTGCATCGTGGTCCCGACGGACAGGTCCGCAAGGGGCGAGCGGCGATCCGCGAGTTCTATGAAGGCATTCTTGCCGGTGGGGCTCGCAGGCTTGCGGTGGGGCGGAGTGTGGCGGACAGCCAGCGGGTGGCCTTCGAGTTGGTCAACCTCGGGCCACCCTGCAATGACGATGATCCCGCGTTGGCCGTGGACGTCATGGATATCAATGAAGATGGTCAGATCCAGGAGTTCACCGTGTTCTCACGCCCGCGGCCGTAGAGCCACGCCCTGCCTCCGTAGCGTGGACTCCCGTCGGAGACAAACACGCTCGTATTGCGGAGCAGCCCACGACTATGGCGGTCGTACAGTGTTTCGATGTTCGAAATCTAGTTCCGCGCTTGTCTCTTTGGAGGCACGTTCTCGCCGTCTTCTATTGGAGACACACCACG
>JAYZGM010000227.1:0-7720 GCA_036336225.1 Acidobacteriota bacterium
GCGTTCGAACTGGGGATCGTCAACAAGGTATCGACGGCCGAGAGGCTGGAGACCGACGCTCGGGCATATGCCGCACGTTTGGCGAGCCTCCCAACCGTGGCCATCGCCTATATGAAGAAGAACCTGAATGCGGCCGAGCAAGCGTCACTAAGCCAAGTCATGGACCTAGAGGCGCTCCACATGGTCCGGACGTTCATGACCGAGGACCACAAGGCGGCGGCCAAGGCCTTTGTCGACAAGCGCGCACCGGAGTTTCACGGCCGCTGAGGGAACCTCCGCGCTATCGACGTGTCCCGACACCTCACGCATCGCGTCGGGCTCGGACTCTCGCAAGCCACGGCACGACGACCGCGGCCGCGGCCAACAGCAACAGTATCGCTGACAGCGGACGGGCCACGAGCACCCCCACGTCTCCGGCGGAAATCGCCAGGGCCCGTCGAAGCTGCTGCTCGGCCAGCGGCCCTAGAATCAGCCCGATGACCGCAGGGGCAATCGGAATCTCGAGGCGCCTCAGAGCGAATCCAACGAGCCCAATCAGAAACATCAGTCCAACATCAAACACCGATCCGTTGAGGCTGTAGGTGCCGACGGTCGCGAAGAGAACGACCGCGGCCGACAGTAGCGGCCGAGGGATAGCCAGTAGTCGCGCCCAGACGGGTGCCAGTGGCAGGTTAAGCACCAGCAACATGACGTTGCCCACGTACAGGCTCGCGATCAATCCCCACACCAGTTCCGGCTCGGAGACAAACAACAACGGCCCCGGTTGAAGATTGTGCTGCTGGAAGGCGGCCAGCATGATGGCGGCCGTGGCGGAGGTGGGCAACCCCAACGTGAGCAACGGCACTAGCACGCCCGCCGCCGCGGCGTTGTTGGCGGCCTCGGGCCCCGCGACACCTTCGATCGCCCCGTGACCGAACCGGTCCGGGTGACGCGACAGCTTCCGTTCCATCCAGTAAGAAAGGAACGTTGGGATCTCCGCGCCTCCGATCGGCAACGCCCCGAGGGGAAACCCCACGCACGCCCCGCGAAGCCACGGTTTCCAGGATCGACGCAGGTCCTCACGAGTCATCCAGGTCCAACCCCTCACGCCGGATGCCTGGCTGGTCTCGGGCGGGGCAGATGCCATCATCAAGACCTCGCCGACCGCGAAGAGTCCGATGACGACCACGACGACGTCGATGCCATCGAGCAGATTCGGGATGCCAAACGTGTAACGCGCCTGCCCGGTCTGCAGGTCGATACCGACCAGCCCCAGTGCCAGTCCAAAGAAGAGACTCACGAGTCCCCGCAATGGGCTCGAGCCGAGCACCGATGAGATCGTCGCGAACGCGACGAGGATCAGGGCGAAGTACTCAGCCGGACCGAACTCGAGGGCCATTTCGGCCAGCGCCGGGGCGGCCACAGTGAGACCGACGATGCCCATTGTGCCCGCCACGAACGACCCGACCGCGGCCGTAGCCAACGCGGCGGACGCTCGACCGGCCTTCGCCATTTGGTGCCCCTCGATCGCGGTCATGATCGACCCACTCTCTCCGGGCGTGTTCATGAGAATCGAAGTCGTGGACCCACCATACATCGCGCCGGCATACACGCCGGCGAACATGATGAACGCGCCAACCGGTCCTAGCTGAAACGTGACCGGGAGCAGTAGCGCCACGGTAAGCGCCGGTCCGATGCCAGGAAGAATTCCGACGACCGTGCCGAGCAACACCCCAAGAAACGCCCACAGCAGATTCCAGTCCGCGACGATGACGGCGAAGCCCTGGAGAAGGGCCGAGGTCGATTCCATAAGGCAATCCGTTCGGAGCGCCGGTGGATTATAGCGGCCCGCCGTCACGAGCGTGGCTGCGTCGATCCGGGCCACGACCGGACGGTGGTGATAGTGTACGGATGCACTCGAGCATTCGTTCCTGAACCGGGCCACAGCGGCGCCTGAATCGTTCTGGAACTGAATATCCGTACGCGAACCTCAAATCGAACCCATGATAAAGATGAGAGAGCAGACAGTGACGAACACAATACCAACAACGTGGCTCTACTTATGCCTGAGCACTGTGTGTGTACTCGGCCTGCCATCAAGCACACTCGCTCAGTCCGATGACACTCGGCTCAACAAATTGATCGAGCTGTTTGAGAACGACCAGCCGGCATTCGGGATCCTGTCATTTGATTATTCGTTGAACAATGCCCGAGCGATGGCGACGTCCGGGCTTGACTTCGTGTTCATCGACATGGAGCATGCGCCGTTTGACGTCGAGCGGTTGCGGCTGTTCTTGCTCGGCATGACCAACAAGCGATCCCTGTTGGAGAAGGGCAACCTGCAGCCCGATGTCGTACCGTTTGTGCGTATTCCGGCCGCGGGCGGGGCGGAAGAGCTCATCGCACAGGCCAAGCAGGTATTGGATGTTGGTGTGTTCGGTATCTTCTTTCCGGCCGTTCACACCCGAGAAGATGCCGAACGGGCGGTCAGAGCCACGCGCTACCCACAATACAACGACGCACCAGACTATGAGCCTTTGGGTCTGCGTGGGCGCAATCCTTCCAATGCTCAATGGTATTGGGGGATACGTGACTATCACGCCAGAGCCGATGTCTGGCCGCTCGATCCTCAAGGCGAGCTGCTTGCGATGATGTTCATCGAATCCGGCGAAGGCGTGGCGAATATCGATGAAATCATCTCGGTTCCAGGATTGGGTGCCATCTTCATCGGTCCTTCTGATCTGAGCACGTCAATGGGATACACGAGCCCGGCGGCGCCCGAAGTTGAAGCGGCGATTCAGACCGTGCTGAGCGCCTGCCTCGAGAATGATGTGCCCTGTGCGATCACCACCGGTCCCGGGTCCGTGCAACAGCGAGTCAATGAAGGCTTCCGATTTGTCACGATCGGCGCAGACGGGGGACTCAATTCAGGAGCGAGCACTGCCTTGCGACTGGGTCGCGAGGCCGCCGGACGCGACTAGTTCACCACCGTCCAGACAGGACTCACGTGAAGTGAGTGATGAGGATATCCATGCTAAAAGAGGTGATCTATTGCGTGACGATCGTCATGGTCTGTCCGACCATTGCACTGGCCCAAACGAGCATAGCCACCGATGTGACCAAGGCCGAGATTGAAGCCGTCTACGAGACTCTGGGACAGAGCATCGACAAGCAGATCAAGGTGATCGACATTGGCAAGGACACGAACGTCGCGATCGGGATCCTCGAGCGAGGCACCCTTGCCAGCGAAGGCGAGGTCGGCGCCATCGTGCATCACGACGTGACCGAGGTCTACTACATTCTGTCTGGCGGGGGCACACTCGTCACCGGTGGGCCGCTGGAAAACACACGTGAGTTTCCTTCTGACAGTACGGCCGTCCAAGAGCTGATCGGGCCAAGTGGTGGCGGCACATTCCTCGACGGCGTGAGCCGCGAGGTATCCGAAGGGGACATCGTTATCATCCCTGGCGGTGTCCCACACGGGTTCAGTCACATCCCGGACCGTGTCAAGTATCTGAGCATCCGGATCGACCCCGATCAGGTCCTGCCAGCAGGATATGTGAGTCCCGTATTGAATAAATAGCGTTCTGGTCCGTCTCCAAAGGCTTACACCTGCACCGTCCCGGTAACGTCCGGAAACGCGGTCACAAGTCTAGAATAACGCGATGGCTGACTCAATGAGCCCGGACGGAAGCGCAAGACCCAGACCCCGCGAGAAGACCACGTAGACCACAACCGTGAGAACGACGGCTACGGTGGCATCCCGAAATGGGTGACCAAGCGAAAAGCTTCGTGCCACGAGCCAGAACTGAAGACTGGCGGCCAGGATGAAGCCCACCCGCTCCGCCAGCGCGAGAAAGACCACGCCCCCAAGAACCAGGAGGCTCAGAGCCTCCCACCGGATGGAAAGCGATAGCGCGGTCGTGGTTTCCACCCGACGTCGCAACCCACCCACGACCAAGGCGCCACCGACCAGCATCAGTCCAACCGCGACGCCATAGGGAGCCGTGCGCGGCCCGATCCGGTCATACCCAAAGCCGGTACTGACCCCTAGCGCCCCCAGCGCCAAGACGATACCCAGCAGAATAACGACACTACCGGCAACAACGTCGTTGAAAGCCGTCACTCCGTCAATCCAATCGACCTGAGCACGTCGGTGGCCCGCACCCGTTCATCGTCGAGGAACGTCTCGAAGGCGACACCCGACAGATACTGATCGAGCCAGCCGTTCTGGGCGAGCGTGGCACGCCAGGACTCCGACTCGCGCATGGCGTCCATGCGGGCCGTCAACGCCGACCGTTCTTGGTCGGTGAGATTCGGCGGCCCAACGACACCGCGCCAGTTCGTCAGCGTCAGGTCCACGCCTTGTTCCACAAATGTCGGGATGGGACGTTCGGGGAGACGCATCTCGCTCGAGATCGCGAGGGCCCGCATTCGACCGCTCTCGATGAATGCGACCAACTCACTCAGACCATTGATTCCAGCAGTCACCTGTTCGCCCAGAATCGAGGCAATCGATTCCCCGCCGCCGGAGTGGGGCACGTAGTTGATCGTGGTTGGATCCATACCGACCCTGGCGGCCAGCAGTCCCGCTAGCATGTGGTCGGTTCCACCGGCCGATCCCCCGGCAATCGCGAACGCTCCCGGGTCCTGCTTCCAGGCATCCAGAAAGGCGGCGAGGTCCGCGTACGGTGAGCTCTCCGGAACGACCAGCACCTCGTAGTCACCGGTCAGTCTCGCGATCGGCGTCGTGGCCTCCAGGGAGACCGCCGACTGATTCGTCACGACCGCGCCAACCATGATCAAACCGGTGACCAGCAGCACATCGTCGCGACCAATGTCGGTATTGACAAAGCGCGCCAACCCGACCGTACCTCCCGCACCAGCGACATTGACCACCCGGACACTGACACCCGCGGCGTCTGTCTGGAGCGCGGTTTGCATGGCGCGTGCCGTTTGATCCCACCCTCCACCCGGCGCCGCGGGGGCAAGAATCGTCAGCCCGTTGGTGGTGGAATCGCCCTGACCACCACACGCGGCCCCCACCGCGAGCAGCACCGCGTAGAAAGATTTCTTCACTTCAGGCCCCCTTCGATCACAGAACGGAGAACCGCGCAGCACCGGTAGACCCCGTGCACGAACTTTCCAAAGGGCAGCATCACAAAAAGCCCGGCGACGGCGCCGAGATGTATGCCCAACATGGGTCCCATCGCAGCCGATTCCCGCAGCGCAAGCAGGAGGAATCCCGTGACGCTCGTCTCGAACAACAGCACGAGAAACACAACATCCATCCCAAACTGCGCCCGATCGTGCCGCTCGGCCGGACGACGTACCTTGATCCACAGTAACCCGATCGGTCCCAGTATCAGCCCCACGCCACCCAGGACGCCCAGCATCACCGGGACACTGAGCAACGGATAGGGTGCCATCCATCCCATGAGGTTGTGGTAGACAGCGGCCACCGAGGTCGCGGCAAAGCAGAGAAGAAACCCGTAGAACGTGCAGTGATGCCACACGCGCCGGAAACCGCGATCAACGTCACGGTGCGGCCCCAAGTAGCGTAGGGTCAGCACATCCCGCAACGCCTGTCTCACGGTCACCGGTGATGGCGCCGGCACCGCGGTGTCGATGAGGTCCTGCCAACCGCGAAACACGCCGACCAGCAGCGCCATGACCGATAACACCGCGAGTCCTCCAAAGAGGCCGACCATCGCCGTGTGGGACATGACCTGATAGAACGCACCGTCTGCGTCACGGTGTGGCGCCAGAAAGGTCTCGGCGCCGGCGGTCACCGCCAGGGTCGCAGCGAACAACACGGGGGCCAGAACCGCGCTGAGGACCAGGGTGAGAGTGCTTCGCTCGAACAGACCACTAAACGCGTGAGGCCACGCGTAGTGCTGATACGAGGCTCGCCGGATGGCAGCGAGCGTGCGCGGCACATCCACGCCAAAAGGATGCGGCGGAGCATACTGACACGCGTCGAGACACTCCCCACAATCGTGACAAAGGTTCGCGAAGTAGCGCAGGTCCGATTCGGAGAAGCTCAAGCGACGCTCGATGGCCGGGAACACAGGACACAAGCCCTCGCAGTAGCGGCAGGCATTACAAACGCGAGCCACATGTGTGCCCTCTTCAAGAACCGGTCGCGGCGACCTCGGCTCGACGGCCACGAATCTATCTGTCGTCTCTGGCACTACGGGCCGCTTCCTCACCGGCCTTCCGACCAAACACCGTCCCGATGGACATACCGAGCCCGGCAAGATACCCCTGTCCGAGGATGTTTCCAGCCATAATCTCGCCTGCGGCAAAGACGTTTCGGGCCGGCGTGTCGTCCTCCCAGACGATCCGCGCCCGCTCGTCGACAACCACCGCAAGATACGTAAACGTGATGCCGGGACGCAGCGGATAGGCGTAGTACGGCGGCGTGTCGATCCGTCTCGCCCAGTGGCTCTTGGGAGGGACTACACCTTGGGTCGTACAGCTATCGAGAGCCGTACGGTCAAACGTGCCCGGTTGCACCGCGTCGTTGTAGACGGACACGGTCCGGGTGAAGGCGACCGGGTCCAGATCGAGCAAGGCCCCCAGCTCCGCCAACGACGCGGCTTCGACCGGTGGCATCATCGGCGGAATGAACAGCCCAATGGCCTGAGCATCGAAGACAACGAACGCCGTCTGGTCCGGTTGTTGGGCGACCAGTCGTCCCCAAATGGCATATCGCTTCGGCCAAAGATCTTCCCCTTCGTCACGAAACCGCTCGGCGCGTGTGTTGACCACAATGCCAAGCGGGATCGCATCGACACGGGTCACGATGCCACTATCGAAGCGAGGGGACCGACCGTCGATCGCAACCGCGTGACACTGAGTGGGTTCGCCGGTGGTCTTGACACCACGGTCCATCAAAGCCCGCAGGACTACTCCCGTGTCGTAGGGGGTCCCTCTGATGATGAAGTTGTTGGCCGCGTCACCCCATGCTTCTCTCAGCCAGTTGAGATTGGCCTGGAATCCGCCAGACGCCGCGACGAAGGCTTTTGCGCGTATCACCCGTTCCTGTCCGTTGTGAACCACGACCGCGTGCTCGAAGCGACCCTCGTCGATACCGATGTCTCGGACCTCAGTGTCGTACTCGATATCGACCCCAAGACGGTGGGCCGTCCGATAGTAAGCGTTGATCAGCGATTTCCCACCACCGCGAAAAAAGGCGTTCGTGTGTGAAAGATGCAGGGCGCCGCCAAGTGATGGCTGGAAACGCACACCGTGGTCGATCATCCACTCACGACAGCTCGCGGTTCCCGCGATCACCATTCGCGCCAGCACTTCGTTCGTATGTCCGTCGGTGACGTCCGACAGATCTCGCCAATACTCCTCGGCGGTGTACGAACCGGTGAGCGGCGGGGACGGACGGTCATGCATACAGCGTAGATTGCGGGTGTGGCGACTGTTGCCACCTCGAAAGTGCTTGGGAGACGACTCGAGGACGAGAACCTTTGCCCCGGCGGTGCGGGCCGTGATCGCGGCGCAAAGGGCGGCGTTCCCCCCCCCGGCGACGAGGACGTCGTACACCTGGTCGGAGTCCATCGCGGCCCTTTTCTCCATGGATTCTCGCCTGTGACCCCGACCTGAACGGCTCGCGGGGGGATCCTGAAGGTCGAGGCTACCGACAGACCAACTCATCGTTTTGTGACAATCCTTCGGTCGAGGACCCCATCAGCACCGTGAAGACCAGCGTGAACGTGTTCCTCGG
>JAYZGM010000228.1:0-6675 GCA_036336225.1 Acidobacteriota bacterium
CCCGCTCGGCTGATTGCTCGGGGCAGCGGCAAGACTCGGCGAGAGCGCCTATAATAGGTCGTCCTGGAACGACGAGCATCGTCGTGCATCGCAACTTCTCGAGTCATCACATGGAGGTTTAGATGGCGCGTTCACTCATCAACCGTGTGCTGTTTGTTGTGGTCGGCAGCCTTCTTCTCGCTGCCTCGGTTGGAGCACAAGGTGTTCCAATGCTCGACTCCTACGATGGAGTCGAAGTACGTGTCCTGCAGAGCAATAATGCCGGCAATATCCACCATGTCATCGACCCGGCGGTCAACGAAGTGGTGGGGCTCATCAGAGGTTGTCCGAACGCTCACAATCTGACGGTTCATCCCGAAAGTCTGTATTACTACTGCTCGAACGAGATGGATCAGACCGTCGACGTGTTCGACACGAAGACGCTTGACCTGGTTGAGCAAATCTCGCTCTCGGCGCGACCAAACAAGATCGCGGTCAACAAGAAGCACCGGAAGATCTATGCCGGGATCTCCCGTCGGTCAGACAACCCGGGTCCTGGGGTTGAGGTTGACCCGGATGCTCGGTTTCCGGCGGTCGTCGACGTGATCGACCTCGACACACACACACTGGTCAAGAGCATCGAGGTCCATGATCCGGTTCACAACGTCTTCATGACGCCGGACGAGAGCGCTGTGGTGGTGGGTCTCCGCGGTGAGGTTGGGCCGGGAATCCCGACCATCCAGGTGATCGACCCCGAGTCCGACACCGTGGTCCGGGGCATGGAGCTGAGTGGCTACGAGCAGTATGGCCGCACGCATCACGAGGTGCGCCCCATGGCGCTCGAGGCTAACGATGACGGGTCAACCAAACGGCTGTTTGCGCAGGTAACCGCCATCAACGCCGTCTGGGTCGTCGACTGGGACAGCGGCGAAGTCGTCGACATGCTGTGGCCACCGGAGCTTCCCTTGTGGGAAAAGAATGCCGATGGGATTCAGTCCGGCGACATGCACGGTCTCGAGGTGCTTCCGGACCGCTCAGCCGTGTGTGCGTCGAGCCGACTCGACAGCAGGATCTACGGTTTGACGTTACCCGACCTCTATTACATCGGTAGCGTAAAGGTTGGGCCGAGCGCGAACTGGATGACGTCGACACCTGACAGCCGCTACATGTATGTCGCGGTGTCGGGAACCGACCACACCTTGGCCGTGGACCTGCAAGCGCTTGAAATCGTGGCCACAATCAAGACCGGCGCCCGGCCGGCGCGCATCAGTACGGTGGTCCTGCCGCCAGACCGCGTGAATCCCAACGGGACCGGTATGCGGACGGACGAGGAGTAGGCGTTATGCTCACGAGACAATACCGAATTACACGACATGGCTGGGCAGCCCTGGCTTTGAAGGGTGCCGGCCTTGGGCTGGTCGCATGCTTGGCCGCGTCGACGATGGGGCCGACGTTACTCGAGACCCCGGTCGAGGCGCAGACCCCGGCGTTTCCCAGCGACGGCGACGTAGACATGTATCGGGACACCGTTGAGAGCGTTTTTATGACCGATCGCGGTGGCACGACCAGAGGCTACGCGGCGTGTGTCATGTGTCACACCTGGCAGACGAGCGTGCGGTTTAGCTTGGAAACTCCTGAAACGGACAGCGGCTGGACCAGCGAGCAATCCCGGCGCAATCTCGACGTCGTGACACAGCTGGTGAACACGGCGAACCCGGATAACAGCCGGCTGCTTCTGAAGCCGCTCGCGCCCGAGGCGGGTGGGCTTCCGCACACCGGAGGAACCTATTGGACGTCGACCGACGATCCGGAGTACGGCGCGTTCCTGCAGTGGATTCAACGATTGCCGTCCGGTCGGTTTATCCCGGAACCGGAGCCGGAGCTTGATTTCGAGTTCTTCCGGTCCTGTGTGCAGCCCGTCTTCGCCAATCCACGTGAGGGCCAGCTCCGATGTAGCCGTTGTCATTCTGGAGGCCTCATCGGGTTCGCCCCGGCGCCCGGTCGCGGTGACGCGTGGAGCGACGAGGAGGCCGAGCGGGCATACCGCTTGATTTCTCGTGTGATTCTTCCTGGCAATCCGGAACAAAGCCGGTTCTTGTTGAAGCCGCTCCATCCGGACGGAGGAGGAGCCTATACGCACAACGGACCCCGACGCTGGGAGAGCCGAGCCGATCCGGAGTGGCAGATGCTGGCGGGCTGGGTCCGAGGGGAGCGCATAGGTTCCAGCTGCTCGTAAGGCAGGACCAACCGTGCCCGCGGTGCGGTTAGGGAAGCGCCAGCGCAATGAGCTCTGGACCCGCGGCCGATGCGCCGCCCCCTACGGCGACGACGATAAACTGCCGGCCCTGGTGCAGATACGTCATCGGGTTGCCGCCTGGCACGGCCGGAAGCGCCACCGAGCCCAGATACTCGCCGGTGTTCTTGTGATAGGTCGTGATGGTAATCGCCGCCTGGCTTTCGCGTGTGACCGCTCGTCCGCCGGAATTGACGACCAGGAGTGTCTTGGTCACCAGTGGGCCCCGCCGTGCACACCCGCGTGGCCTCCCAGTGCGGGAAGGTTGAGCTCTCGTAACGCCGGGTGGTCGCGTGGGCCGTCCCCATGGGGAGTCATCCAGGCGTGGTCTCCCGTGTTGCGGTCAATGGGGGTGACGCGCTTGTAGGGGGGCTTGACCAGCGGCAGTCCACGGGGGCCGGAGACAGGCACGGCCCAGGGATCGGTGAAGTAGCCGACTGTCACGGGCGGCGGATACTCGACCAGCTCGATTGCCCGGAGCCGTGTCTGTGACGGTACGAACAGCCGTCCGGATTCGGGGGCGACAGCGGCCCCGGGCCAGTTGGCGCCACCCCCCGGTCCTGGCGACTGGATGAGCGGCTTGCCCACCCCCCGCACGGTCGGGGGCGTAAAGAGCAGGCTGAACTCTCCGCGGGCCGCAATCCGCACGGCTTCTTCCCGTAGTGCGGGCGTGAAGTCGATGAGGTCCTCAATCGTGATCCCCTGGCGGTCGAATGGGGCCGGCTTGGTCGGGAACGGTTGGGTCGGCGAATACCACTCGCCGGGCACGTTCCCGGCCAGACCGGTTCGCCGGTGACACGGTCGAAGACATATGTGAATGCCTGCTTGCTCGTCTGCGCGATCGCCTTGATCGCGCGTCCATTGACGGTGATCTCGAGCAGGTTGCCCGCCGTCGGAAAGTCGTAGTCCCACAGTCCGTGGTGCACTGCCTGAAAGCACCAGATACGCTGGCCGGTCTCGACGTCGACACAGACGAGGCTCTCGGCGAACAGGTTGTTCCCTGGACGCATTCCGCCATACCAATGTCGGGGTACTGGTCGGTAGGTAGACATAGCTGAGCTGCTCGTCGGCGGCCACATTGCCCCAGACGTTCGTATGACCGGTGTACCGCCACGACCCGTTCTGCCAGGAATCGACACCAAACTCGTCTCCCTCCGGAATCGTGTGGAAGATCCACTTCATGGCGCCCGTGCGCGCGTCATATCCCCGGACATGGCCAGGCGGCGCCTCGCGGCTCGTAGTGCGGTCTGTCACGGAGCTGCCCACAATGATCGTGTCGCGCACGACGGCGACCGGGGATACATGCCGGATACGCGAGCGGTCAATCACACGCCCCAGCGTATCGCTGAGATCGACCACGCCGTTCTGGCCGAAGTCCGGATAGAGTGCGCCACTTTGAGCGTTCAACGCGAGCAGTCGCAGATCGCGAGTTGACATGAAGACTCGAGCGTCGTCGCTATGTGAATCCTTCCAGTAGGAGACGCCTCGGTGCTGCCAGGCAACGGTCGATGAACGGTCCACCCGCTCGTAGGAGCGCGGATCGTAGGACCAGGCCAGCTCCCCTGTCCCGCTCGAAGCGCCGCGATCTGACCGAGCTCGGTGCTGACGTGAATCAGACCGTCCGCCATGAGCGGAGTGGCCCGGAACTGATTTAGACGGAGGTGTTGGTGCTTGCGCGTCACCTTGCTGGAGATCGATGTCCAACGCCAGGCGATCTCCAGCCTCGGGAAGTTCGTCGAGTTGATCTGATCGAGCGGGGAGTATTTCGTGTTCGCCGCGTCGGCGCCACAGGCCCACCATTCGCCCACCGGCATCGCAGGCTGCGCCACGGCGGGGGGAAGCGCCCCGACCATGTTCAGGCTTGCGAACCCACCCACCAGCCACCGTTGACTCTGTGTCATTTGCATCATCCCATCCTTGTCCTTACGGTTGGCGATGGATCCACGGGGTGAGCGAGAAGCGCTCGTCTTCGCCGATGACGAGCCGGGTTTGTTCGACAGGAACCCTTATCTACTACGAGCGCGGATGCACGCCGCCTTGACGGGGCGCACTCGTTCGGGGAACGCAGCACCCCGGTGTCTAATCTCTAGGAGCTCGCGGTGAGGTCGTCTGTCGCCGGCCCGCGTTATCGCTTTGCTCGCTGCGCTGTAGACGTCGTGACCCCTGACTCTCGTGCTCGCGTTTCGCGCGCATCCTTTTTTCAGTCGGTCGATATAATCAGCCCGGACTGTATGGCTCTGACAATTGGTGACAGCCTCAGTCCATACAGGGTGGGAGGGGAGTCAATACATGCGAGTGGTCTCTTATTCGGTTCTGTGCTCCTTTTTGGTCACGTCCCTTCTGTTGGACGGCTCCGTCTCAGCCCAGGTAGTGGCGGACGATTACACCCCGGTGACCGCGGAGATGCTGCGAGATCCCCCGCCGACCGATTGGCTCATGTGGCGACGCACCTATGGTCACTGGGGCCACAGTCCGCTCGACCAGATCAACACCGCCAATGTGGGAAGCCTACGTCTGGCGTGGGCGTGGACGATGGGAGAAGGCCGACAGGAGACGACACCGCTGGTGCATGACGGCGTCATGTTTCTCGTGCAGGCGTGCGACTTCGTCGAGGCGCTCGATGTGCGCGACGGGTCCCGCATCTGGCAGTATCGTCGGGAGCGGGTCGAGCACCCGGCGGCGTTGGCGTGCGCAACCCGAAACGGGGCGCTGTATGAGGACAAGGTACTCATTGCCACCCACGACGCGCATCTTGTGGCGCTGAACGCGCGGACGGGAGACGTGGAATGGGATGTTCAGGTTGGTGACTGGACTATCGGACAGCACTATTCTGGGGGGCCGATGGTCATCAAGGGGCGTGTCGTGGCTGGCATGTCCGGTTGTTATCACCTCAACACCCGGTGCTGGGTCTCGGCGCACGATGCCGACACGGGTGAGGAGGTCTGGCGCACATACACGATACCGGCCGAAGGCGAGTACGGCTACGACAGCTGGGGGGACATCCCCGATGAGGACCGGCGCGGCGGCTCCGCGTGGAACTCACCCAGTTACGAGCCGGATCTGAATCTGATCTACACCGGCGTGGGGGTACCGATTCCGTGGGGCTCCGTGCAGCGCGGGACCGGGGACGGTGACGTCCTCTACACCAATTCGACGCTGGCCCTCGACGCCGACACGGGTGAAATCGTCTGGTATTTCCAGCATATCCCGAACGACGAGTGGGACCTCGATCATCCGTTCGCACGGCTGGTCGTCGAGACCGAGGTGTCGCCTGGCGACGTCGAGTGGCGCAATAACGCAATCACGCCCGGACGGCGGCGGAAAATCGTCACCGGGATCCCAGGTAAGACCGGCATCGTGTGGGCGTTGGATGCGGCGACTGGCGCGTTTCTGTGGGCGCAGCCTACCAACCAGCAGAACGTCGTGGTTGATATCGATGCGGAGAGCCGTCGGGTTCTGTTGAACTCGTCGTTGAAGTTCCCGGAGGTGGGCGAGCCGGTATTTGTATGCCCGAGCGCGCTCGGGGGCATCAACTGGCAGGCGACGTCCTATCATCCCGGGACGAACGCCCTCTATGCGCCGACCAACAACGTTTGCATGGATTTGACGCTCAACGAGTTTCGTGACCGGACTGGTGCCCACCACGGATCGGCGCGTATCGCTCAGAAGCCGGCGCCAGACATCGACGGACAGATTGGACAGTTTACGGCGATGGACCTGGCCACCGGTGAGCCCCTGTGGGTGTATCGACAGCGTGCCGGTATTGCCGGCTCCGTGCTGACTACGGGCGGTGGCCTGGTGTTTGTCACCGATGACGCGCGACGTTTCCGAGCATTCGATGCCCGGACCGGCGACGTCCTCTGGGAACAGATTCTGAACTCGAGCGCGGGTGGGTTTCCCGTGTCCTACAGGCACGATGGCGTGCAGTATGTCGCCATCGCGGCCGGTGGCGGTATCAACTTCCGTGGGCTGACCCCAGAGATCCGGCAACCGGGTCGTGGCAACATACTGTTCGTGTTCAGGCTCCCGTGACGCTCGTATCGTCCTTCGCCTGGCCGAAGGAGTCGCACCGGATAGGCGTGGCTCGTCCGTTCCGAGGTCACAACCTGAGATCATGCTCGATTGTCTGACAGAGCGGCATCCGATCGAACGGACCTTGATGATGATCGGGGAGTTTCGCGCGATGATCGACGGCATGGTAACGGCTCGATCTGATGCGCTCACGCTGGTGGGGGATGTAGACCCAGGTGCCGCCGGGAGCGGCAGGTGTTCCAGGTGATGCGTTACCTGGATCTTCCACATTGACACGACACTCGAGCTGACGGCGCTCCTGGGACCCGTGATCGCAGTTCTGATTGCCGACGAAAGTCGACCGTCCGCGTGTAGAACGTCGCCCTCTATCC
>JAYZGM010000229.1:0-5055 GCA_036336225.1 Acidobacteriota bacterium
TGGCCTGCCCGGATGGTGGGGGCGAGCGCGGCTCGGTCGGAACCCGATCATCGAGGGCTGACGTCGAGCCGGAGACGCCTTCGACGCGTTGTCCGCCCAGGTCGAGTCGGATGTGGCAGCCGGACTTGAACGGTTTACCATTAGCCCGGCCAATGTGGATTGGGAGGCTGAGGGGGTGAGCGATCCGTCATCCACGTGGACGTGTTTGGTCGATGATCGGGCCGCGGGGACGGTGCGATCCGAGCACCCGGAAACAGCGCGGCCGTGAACCAACACATAGCCGGGCTTATCCAGGCGTCGTTGGTATTGCTCGCGTGACTCGCGCAACGACGGCGTCAATGACGGGCGGCGTAGTCGTCAGTTCTCTCGTTCGAGTGTGTCCCGGTTGAGCCCGAGCGACTCGAGCAGGGGACCGAAGCGACGATCGAAGCTCCCGGACCGACCGCTCGACACCGTCAAACGCTGTTCTCGGGTGCAGACGATGAGCTCGTCGCTGAGACGCTGCACCCGTCGGACGAGACGCACCGAGCCCATGGGGAGGCTGTCGGGGGGGTCGTCCGCGATCGCCAGCTCGTCGTCGGTAACGGTGCCAACCACCACGCGGTCGCGCAGCACCAAGACCCACCGTCGTCGTGCGGTCGCGGTCTTGGCTTCAAAAATCACGAGTGGCCGGTCTCCCGTGTCGAGGCATCTGAGGATCGTCGGCGAGGCAGGTAGTGGCCAGCTCGCCAGGTCGACCAGCTCGAGGCGTGATTTGATCTGTCCGGACGCCGCCTCGAGATATCGTTTCCACAACGCCTTCACCCGCTTACGCTCGGGAATAAGCACTGACGCGTGGAGGAGCATCAGGTGGTCATGGTCGACCGGGAAGGTATCCGGGGTTGAGGTCAACAGATCGGCAAGCGAAGCTGTGAGTGGTTCGGCGAGGTGATCGCCGACCAGTTCCCGGGGCGGTTCGACGAGGCCTCGGTCCGGTGTCGTGTCCTTGGGCTCGGCGAAGATGGCGCTGACGGTCTCGAGGACGGCTCGGTCCGTTTCCCTGCCCAGGAGGGTGCGCGCTTCACCTCCAAACGGTGAATCGCTGATGCGTTGCCGCGCGTCGTCGCGATCAAGCCCGAGCCAATCGCGCGACACCAGCGCGAGAAGGGTGATTCCCGTTGTCACCCTCGTGGTCTCGCCGCTGCCGGACGTCACGAGGTCAACGCGGAGTCCCCACTGCAACCGCTGCTCGAGGTCGTCGATGGCGGCGCTGGCGGCAGGGCTGTTCAAGCCACGCAACGTGGCCAAGACCGCGGACACACGGGTGGCGATGGTCTGCCGCTCGGTCGCACGAAGTGAGGTCAGGTCCATAGGCGGTGCCGACCGCGCGTCGGGCTCAGCGTCCTCGGCAAGTGCGCGCAACAGGGCCATCTTTGCGAATTCGTCCGGAATCTCCGCTCGCAGAATCCGGTCGAGCAGTGCCCGACGGTTGTAGTCGATACCGGGAATGCGGGCGTGAATCCGCAGCAGCTCGACAAGCGCGGTCCACTCGGGACCGCGATAGGCCCGCTGGGGGTCGTAGATTCGCGCCACGCGCAGATAGACGAGTGCGACAGATCCTTCAAGAAGCTCTTTGAGCCATGCCTCGGCTCGTGATTTGAGCAGTCGACCGCCGACGCGTTTGGCGCCCTCTTTTCCGAGAGTCCATGCCGCAAGTGAGATGGGGTTGGCCCCGACGGCAATCCGGGCGGCCAGCATCGCGCCGGTAATGTAATGGTCGTAGGGCGAGAGCTTCTTGTAGAGCGTGAGCCCTTTCTCGACCTGTTCGAGCCGTTTCACGACCTCTTGCACCGACCACCCACCCGGGTCGACGTACGGCACCTGTCGAGCAATCTGGAGAAGCTCACCGGTGGCCGACCGGACCGCGAGCGCGATGTCGCCGGTGCGCGCCTCGAGGACCGCGTTGTCCGAGCTGGCGTGATAGAGGCTCGCCACCTCCTGGACGACATCACGAAACTCGGCGAATATTGCGCTGCCGTCGAGGTCGGCGACGCGTCCTGCCTCGCGGCGGACATAGCGATGCTCCCGGATACCCGCCCACACATGGTCACACCGGGTCTGGATCAGCTCACCGAGACGGCGTTCTGTGTCGTCGAGTGCACGTGTCTCCGGGGTGTCCGCGTCCTTGGTGAATGTCAGCTCATCGTAGGCCTGCTCGGATGCGGACACCCCGGCACCGTGTAGTCGCGCTTCCAGCCGCCGCAACTTGTCGATCCGCTGGTCGAGATTGTCAACCTCCGAGAACGGGTCGGTCCTGACGCCGGCGGGTCTGAGTAGCGCGATGGCACCGGTTGCGAGCACCCCGACCCCGATCAACAGGAGAGCGGTCCCGGCTTCGACTGAAGCGGACATGGTGAGGGCGAGGCCGCCCAGCGTCGTTCCCACACCAGTTACCAGCCACACGATCGACGCATGTCTCAAGAGGCTCCCTCGCTCCCCGCTATAATTACAGGCATCGTTCCAACTTTCTGTCCAATCTACGATACGTCCTGAGGATAACCATGAGAAACGTGTGGCTGATCGCGATTCTATTCGGGACCCTCACTAACGCGGTCACGGCTCAGACCAACGAGGAACTCGTCAATGACTCGGCGAGCCATGACGATGTCATTACCTACGCCATGGGGTACGACCGCATGAGCTACAGTCCACTCGACGAGATCAATCGGTCGACGGTCGCGAGGCTCGTGCCCATTTGGAACACGAGCGTCATGAACGCTCTCGGGGAGCTCGCGGCCCCGGTGGTTTACGACGGGGTCATGTATGTGATCAATGGAAGTTGGACGTTCGCGCTCGATGTCGAGACGGGTCGACAGATCTGGCGCACACCGGTGGTGATTGAGCCAGAGACCCGACGATCCGGATTCAACCGTGGCGCACCAACGATCTACGACGGCAAGCTGTTTCGGGTCACCGTCGACAATCACTTATTGGCACTCGACATGAGGACGGGCGAGGAGCTCTGGAACCAGAAGTTCGCTGACTCCCAAGAGGGGTACTACGCAACGGGTGCCCCGATCGTGGCCAACGGCGTGCTGATTTCCGGTATGTCAGGCGGGGAGTCGACGACGCGCGGATTCCTTGATGGATGGGACCCTGACACCGGGGTCAAGCTGTGGCGACGCTACACCATCCCCGGGCCAGGCGAGCCGGGCTTCGAGACCTGGCCCGTCGATAGCGACGCGTGGATGTTCGGAGGGGCGCCGACATGGCGGTCTGGGTCCTATGATCCTGAGCTTGACCTCGTCTATTGGGGAACCGGCAATGCGGAGCCCTACGATCCCGAGCCCAGGGGGGCGCTCGACAGCTTGTACACTTCCAGTGTGCTCGCGATTCGTCCCGGGACCGGCGAGCTCGCGTGCTACTTCCAGTACACCCCCAATGATGTCTACGACGTCGATGGGACGGACGAGCACGTCCTTGTGGATCTGGAGATTGACGGCGAGATGCGACAGGTCATGATTCAGGCGAACAAGAACGGGTTCTTGTATGTGCTGGACCGTACCGATTGCACCTTGATCGCGGCCCATCCCTATGTACATGTCAATTGGGCGACACATATAGACCTCGAGACTGGTCGCCCGGTTTTGACCGGTCTGTATGAGAGTTTCCTGGTCGGTGAAGAAGTCTCGATCTTTCCCTCACGAGGGACTAACGCCGTCCCGATCGCGTTCAGCCCTGACACCGGCTTGATCTATGCCACCACATGGCACGTCCCGCGGATTCAGCAGCTGGCGCCAGACCGAGAGGTGGTAATTGGCGGCAACTCGACTGGCGTGAACAACCGGTTCCCGGAGGTTTCGCCCGGCGACGTCCTCGGGCATATCGTTGCCATCAATCCATTGACCGGAGAGAAGGCGTGGGAAGTTCCGACGCCCGACTTCCCAATCTCGGCCGGCGTGCTGGCGACCGGCGGTGGTCTCGTGTTCACCGGCAAGCCGACTGGTGAGTTCATCGCGCTCGACGAAGCGACAGGCGAAACGGTCTGGCAATTTCAGACGGGGTCGAGTGTCAATGCCACGGCTATCACCTACACGCACAACGGGCGGCAGTACATCAGTGTCGCGTCTGGGCTGGGAGGCTTCTTGGCCAACCGTTACGCCGCCGGGCAGATGCCGACCGGCGGCTCGGTGTGGACTTTTGCGTTGTTCGAGGAGTAGAGGGCTGTTTGAGAGATCGAACCGGTCGCCGCGATCACCCACGGTTGTGTTGCTCGCCCACGCAGTATGGTGCTGTCGTTGTTGGGTCTGCCATCCTGATCATCTGTAGTGTCAATCTGGCTGGGGCCGGCGGCCAGACCGGGACGCCGGTCGCGACTCCTGGTCTTCTGGTGGTCAGTCGGTTTGTCAATGTGAGTGGGGATCCGGCTGACGACTGGATCGGTCAGGGCATCGCTGACACCCTCGCGACGGATCTCGGTCCGGTGCTCGACGCGGACCGTATGGGTAACCTGCGAGTCCGTGGTGCTTATCAGCGGGTGGCCGGTCACTTGCGTGTGACCGCGCAGCTTGTCGATCGCGAGACGGGCCGCTCGCTGGCGGCCGTTCGTGTCGATGGCACTCTGACCGGACTCTTCGCGCTACAGGACGAGTTGAGTGCCCGTCTTCGGGCGGTGCTCGGTGAGTCGACAACGAACTACGCTCCGTCCCCGATGCGTAGGTATTCGGGGCGTGGAGCGGGGCCCGAACCGTGGTTTCCTGCGCCAGCCAGCGGACCGCCACGACACAATGTCACAGAGCCCGCCGCGACATCCGGTGCTCCTCTGTCTCCGCGTCCCGGAGAGCCGGCGGAAGCGACCGACCTCAGGCCGGGAACGACCTCGGGTCGCGTCGGCCCCGCGATACCGCCGCTCGCCGCTATCGAGGGACCGGCGCCACCCCGTCCACCCAACGTCGTCTCGCGCGACGACCAGGGCCGGGTCACGATGCGGGCGATCCGTCTGGACGGACCGTTGCAGCTTGATGGCCAGCTCGATGAGCGTGTCTATTTCGATGTGGAGCCAGTGGCCGATTTCAT